>JBEBSO010000247.1:0-5935 GCA_040394275.1 Telluribacter sp. | reverse complement strand
CGGCATCATCCCGGGCGAAGTTGTCTTTGAGCTGAGCGATACCTTCGGCTTCCCGGTCGATCTCACCGCGCTGATTGCCCGGGAGAAGGGGCTCAAAATAGATGAAGAGGGATTCCGGAAGGCGCTCGCAGCACAAAAAGCCAGGTCGAAGCAGGATGCCGCGAAAGAAGCCGCAGACTGGGTGGAGCTGCGCGACAACGATAAGGTCGAATTTCTCGGCTATGATTCCGACGAAACACACAGCCAGGTCGTCAAATACAGGAAAGTAAAAACCAAGGGGGGAGAGGAATACCATATTGTGCTGGACAAAACGCCCTTTTACGCCGAAATGGGAGGACAGGTCGGGGATACCGGCACGCTCACCACTTCCGACGGCACGGTCATTGCCATCTCCGACACCCGGAAGGAAAACGACCTTTTCATTCATATTACCCGGGACAAAAACCTGGACAACGCCCTGGCAGCGCCCGGACCGGCCATCGCGCGGATCGACAACAACAGGAGGAAGAAAATTGAAGCCAACCATACGGCCACGCACCTGATGCTCGCCGCCATGAAGCAGGTCCTTGGGAATCACGTCACGCAGAAGGGATCCTTCCTCAACGACGAGATGCTCCGGTTCGACTTCTCCCACTTTACGAAGGTGAGCGACGAAGAGCTCCGGCGGATTGAAGATATCGTCAACGGGAAAATCCGCGTTAACATCCCGCTGGACGAAAAAAGAAACGTACCGATACAAGAGGCGCTCGACATGGGCGCTAATGCGACTTTTGGTGAAAAATACGGGGATTTCGTACGGGTGATCACCTTTGAGAACGGCTTTTCCGTAGAGCTTTGCGGGGGAACGCACGTCCCCTCCACCGGGGAGATCGGGATTTTCAAATTCATATCGGAAGGCTCCGTGTCGGCAGGCGTACGCCGCATCGAGGCCATCACAGGAGAAAAAGCGCTCGACCTGATCCGTCGCCAGGAAGAAACCATCGCAGGGGCCCGCGAGCTCCTGAAGGGTCCTGCTGACCTGCTCAAAGCCATCCAGGCCCTGATCGATGAAAAAACAAACCTGCAGAAGAGGGTCGAACAGCTGGAAAACGACAAGCTGCAGAGCCTGAAATCGGAACTCGCCGGTCGTATTGCCCATGTCAACGGGATCAGCCTGCTCGTGGAGAAGGTAGAGGTAAGCAATGCCGACGGGCTGAAGCAGCTGGCCTACAGTCTTCGCCAGAACACCCCGGACCTGATTGCGGTGCTGGGAGCCGATATCGCCGGGAAGCCCCAGCTGGCCGTGCTCATCGACGAAGGCCTTGTTCAGGCACGCAACCTGCATGCAGGCCAGATCGTCAAGGAGCTGGCCAGGGACATCCGCGGCGGCGGCGGCGGTCAGCCCTTCTTTGCAACCGCCGGGGGCTCGGATGCATCCGGCCTGGACAACGCGCTGAACCGGGCACGCACGCTGTTCGGATAGGAAAAAGGGCGGTCTCGGCCGCCCGAACCACTCTTCATCAACTGCAATGACAAACTAACCGCCTATCGAAATGAAAAAATTAACGCTGATGCTGCTTCTGTTACCCTTCCTGGGCCCGGCCCAGCAGAAGCAGGACATGGAAACCCGCCTGCTCATGGACGGGAAAGCCCCTGCAGGTTTCCTGCAGCAGCTGCCCGATGTACAATGGACCGGGGGAAACACACTGCTGATCACGGAAAACCAGCCGGGCGACAATGGTGAAAACAGGCAATATATCCTGGATGTGGCGACGGGCAAAACAACAGCACCCGGACCGGCTTCCTCCACACCGGCCCCGGCTATCGTGGTAAAGAACAACGACCTCTACCTGAAAAAAGGAGAACAGGAAACCAGGCTGACCCATGATGCCGCGGAGAAAAAAAATCCCGTTTTCTCCCCGGACAGCAGCTACATCGCCTATACCAAAAACAACGACCTTTATACCTTCAGCCTGGCTGCGGGGAAAGAAACCAGGCTGACCCACGACGGTACAACCACCATCAGGAACGGCTATGCTACCTGGGTATACTGGGAAGAGATATTCGGAAGGCCCACGCAATTCAGGGCATTCTGGTGGAGCCCGGACAGCCGGAAAATTGCTTACATGCGTTTCGACGAAAGTAAAACACCGATGTTTCCCCTTGCCTACAGCCAGGGGCAGCATGGATTTGTCGAGGAAACGCGGTACCCGAAAAGCGGCGATCCCAATCCCACTGCCAGGATCGGGTTTATCTCGCCGGACGGCGGAAATACCGTATGGGCCGACTTCAACGAACAGGACGACCAGTATTTCGGCTGGCCCAAATGGCGCTCAGACGGCGCCGGCCTCCTGGTACAATGGATCAACCGCGGCAACGATCACCTGAAGCTGTACCAGGTATCTCCGGCTACCGGCGCAAAAAAAGAGATCTATACAGAAACCCAAAATACATGGATCAACATCGATGAAGCTGACGACCGGCTGACCCTGCTGGAGGAAAGCGGCGAAATGATCATCAGCAGCGACAAAAGCGGCTGGCAGCAGCTTTACCTCTATACAACAGACGGCAGGTTTAAAAATAAAATCACGGACGGCAGGTTTACCGTGACTTCCGTTACGGGCATCGATCCCAAAAGCAGGATCGTCTACTTCCAGGCCCGGGGCATTGAAAACACCGCCAGGTATGACCTCTACCGGGTCGGGTTCGACGGGAAAGGCCTCAAAAGGCTGACGTTCGGAGACTACAGCCACCGGCAGGTAATCGCCGCTCCGGGCCTGCGCTACTTTGTAACCACCTATTCCAACCTGCGGACACCGCCGCAAATGGCCGTCATCGACAACCAGGGCAAGCAGGTACGGCTGCTTGGCAACGCCAGGGGCACGCACTTTGACCGGTACCGTGTCGCCGCAACGGAGCTGATCCGGGTAAAAAGTGATGATGGCCGCTACGAGCTGCCGCTTGTCATTACCTACCCCGAAAATATGGAAGCCGGGAAAAAATACCCGGTGCTGATCAGCATTTACGGAGGCCCGAACGCCGGCACCGTATATGACCAATGGAACTGGTCCCCGACCCGGCAGCTGTATGCGAGAGAAGGCCTGATCCAGGTATCCCTCGACCACCGGGCCAGCGGACATTTCGGTAAGGAAGGCCTGAATTTCCTGCACCGCAACCTGGGATACTGGGAGATGAAGGATTACATTACCCAGGTGAAGCACCTGATCGGCAAAGGCCTGGCAGACCCCGGCAGGATCGGCATCACCGGGTTCAGCTACGGCGGATACCTTACCTGCTACGCACTCACCTACGGCAGCCACATTTTTACCCATGGTATGGCGGGAGGCAGCGTAACCGACTGGAAGTATTACGACAGCGCCTATACGGAGCGGTTTATGGACACCCCTTCCGAAAACCCGGAAGGCTATACATCCAGCAGCGTGCTTACGCATGTACCCAAATACCGGGGTGTTCTCCAGATCGTCCACGGCGATATGGATGACAACGTGCACCTGCAAAACAGCCTCCGGCTGATCAGCGATCTGCAGGATGCCGGGAAGGAATTTGATTTCATGCTCTATCCCGGTGCACGCCATGGTTGGGGCGGCGCGAAAGGCATTCACTACCAGAACCTCAAAACCGGGTTTATTTACAAGCACCTGCTCAAAAAACCAGTACCGGAAGGCCTGCTAAAGTAGGGGAAGCAGGTAAGCTGCTTTTGCTTTGTAAAGAACCTGTACCCTGACTTGCCATGATGCCTGCCCTGAAAATATACCTGCTGTCCGCGCTTGCCCTGTCCTTCGTCTGTACGGGAAGCCTCCGTGCGCAGACGTTGTACGTGGCCGCCAACGGAGATGACCGGAACGCGGGAACTGCCGAAAAGCCCCTGGCCACGCTGGGCGCCGCCCGGGACATCGCGCGAAAGATCACCGGCAAGCCGGTAGAGGTAATTGTCCGCAGCGGTACGTATTTCATGCAGGAGACGCTGGTGCTTTCGGAGGAAGATCGCCGGGAAGAAAATGCCGCCCTGATCTTCCGGGGCGAAAACGGTGCCACACCGGTATTTTACGGCGGCAAAAGGATCCCGAAATTCAAAAAGGTATCGGAGCAGCTGTGGCGGGTTTACCTCCCTGAAGCCGCGCTGTACGGATGGAATTTCCAGCAGCTCTACATCAACGGCCGCCGGGCGGTCAGGGCACAGGCGCCCAATTCAGGATTTTACAAGCCAAGATATGTCCGGGAAACTATCCTGCTGGCCGACAGTACGCTCCCGTCGGACTTCGCCGTTCAGAAGATAGGGATGCCCGTTGAAGGCATGAGCTGGCTCAGGGACCTGTCCTACGACGAGCTCCAGGATGTGATGATTCATTTCTATCACAAATGGGACAACACTACCCGCCCCGTCCGGTCCCTGTCGCTGAAAGATACTTCCGTCGCCGTCAGCGGGAGGGTCATGCAGCCCTGGAACCAGATAGGAGAAACCTCGACGTTCCGTATTGAAAATGTAAAAAGTGCGCTGGATGCTCCCGGGGAATGGTACCTGGAAAAATCAGGATTTCTCTACTATATCCCGCTTCCCGGAGAAACTCCCGAAAACACCACCGCCCTGGCCCCCGTGCTGGATAAATTCGTAGAAATCCTGGGCACGGACCATGGCCGGAAAAACGTAAGCCATATACATTTCGAAAACCTGGCCTTCCGGGTCGCCCGGTACCAGATGGCGCCGACAGGCGCCGAGGCCCTGCAGGCAGCCGCCACCGTAGAAGCGGCCGTCCAGGTCGATTTTGCCGATCACATCAGCTTCCGCAACTGCGAGATCAGCCAAACGGGAGGAAACGCGATCTGGTTCAGAAGGGCCGTTACCAACAGCCGTGTCGAGCAGTGCTTCCTGCACGACCTGGGTGCAGGCGGCGTAAAAATAGGCGAGACCTTCTACCGGGAGAATCCGAAAGACATCTCTCACCACATCATCGTGGATAACAATATTATCCGTTCGGGGGGAAAGGTTTTTCCCTGTGCCGTAGCCGTGATCATATTCAACGGTCATGACAACAGCCTTACCCACAACGAAGTAGCCGACTTCAGGTATTCAGCCATTTCGGTGGGGTGGGTATGGGGATACGGGCACAGCCCGAGTAAGCGGAATTTTATCGCCTATAACCACCTGCACCACATCGGCTGGGGAGAGCTCAGCGATATGGGCGGAGTGTATACGTTGGGCCCGTCGGAAGGCACGGTCGTCAGGAACAACGTGATCCACCACATATACGCCTACGATTACGGAGGCTGGGGGCTCTACACCGACGAAGGATCGACCGGGGTCGTTATGGAAAACAACCTGGTATATGCCTGTAAAAACTCGGGCTTTCATCAGCACTACGGCAAGGAAAACATCATCCGCAACAATATTTTCGCAAACAACCTCAGAGGACAACTGCAGGGAACACGCGTAGAACCACACCTGTCCCTCTCATTCACAAACAATATCGTGTATTACGGCAGCGGCACCCTCCTGCTCTCCAACTGGCACAAAATGAACATCTCGTCCGACTGGAACTGCTATTTTGACACGAGGACACCCGGCGTCCGGTTTGCCGGGGAAACACTGGAAGAGTGGAGACGAAAAGGAAAGGACGCCCACTCGCTTATCGCAGACCCGGGGTTCGTCGACCCGGGAAAATACGATTTCAGGTTCAGGGACACCGAAGTAATCAGGAAAATCAACTTCCGTCCTTTCGACTATTCGGAAGCGGGGGTATACGGAAGCGAAAGCTGGAAAACGAAAGCCCGGCTCGATCCGGCCATCGAAAAAGCCTTTGACCAGATGGTCTTACAGCATGAAGCGGGGAACTAGGCCCTGGCGGATCCCGTCTGTGGCCGCACGCCTCAACGGAGCGGAACGGCCGGGTCCAGCAAATCTTCCACAATCCGGGTCATGAGCTGCTCCGTCTTCCCA
>JBEBSO010000246.1:0-5972 GCA_040394275.1 Telluribacter sp. | reverse complement strand
GACTGCGGCATCCCGTTCTGCCACAACGGCTGTCCGCTGGGAAATATAATCCCGGAATTCAACGACGCCGTTTATGACAAAAACTGGAAGCTGGCTTACGAGATACTGAGCTCTACCAATAATTTTCCCGAGTTTACCGGCAGGATCTGCCCCGCTCCGTGCGAGGCCTCCTGTGTCCTCGGCATCAATAAGCCCGCGGTGGCAATCGAGTACATCGAAAAGTCCATCATCGAAAAAGCCTACGAGCTGGGCCTGGTCCAGCCCCGCATACCCCTGAAACGGACCGGCAAGCGTGTGGCCGTGGTAGGATCCGGCCCGGCCGGCCTGGCGGCTTCGGCGCAGCTCAACCAGGCGGGCCACCTGGTGACCCTTTTCGAAAGGGCCGACCGGATTGGCGGGCTCGTACGCTACGGGATACCCGACTTCAAGCTGGATAAGAAAGTGATCGACCGGCGCATCGGGGTCATGGCCGAAGAAGGCATCGAGTTCCGCACCAACGTAAACGTAGGCGTTGACATCACCGCTGACGAGCTGCTCAACGACTACGATGCGGTCGTGCTCACCATGGGCTCCACGGTGCCCCGCGACCTGAAGATCGAAGGGCGCCACCTCAAGGGAATTTATCCGGCGATGGAATTCCTGAGCCAGCAGAACAAGAGGGTGGCGCAGATCGGCCGGGAAAAAGACCACCGCGGGATACCCTATGCGAACGGGGAGCTCCTGGCTACAGGCAAAAACGTATTTGTCATCGGCGGCGGCGATACCGGCTCCGACTGCGTGGGTACCTCCAACCGGCACGGCGCCAGGTCGGTTACCCAGATCGAGCTGCTTTCCAAACCTCCGCTGGAACGGGACATCACCACGCCATGGCCCGACTGGCCCATGATGCTCCGTACGTCCACCTCGCATGAGGAGGGATGCACACGCGAATGGTCCATCAACACCAAGGCTTTCATCGGCGACGAAAACGGCCGGCTCAAAGCTTTACGGATTGTGAAGCTCGACTGGCAGAAAGACCCGGATACCGGCCGGATGCAGATGAAAGAAATCCCCGGCTCCGAGGAAGACCTGCCCTGCGAGCTGGCGTTGCTGGCTGCCGGGTTCCTGCATCCCCAGCACGAAGGCCTTGTTTCCTCACTGGGGCTGGAGCTCGACGAGCGCGGGAACATCCGGACCAACGGCTACCAGTCCGCTACGCATGAAAAAGTATTCGCGGCCGGCGACTGCCGGAGGGGACAATCGCTGGTGGTATGGGCCATCAGCGAAGGAAGGGAAGCTGCCCGGGCGGTAGATACTTACCTGATGGGCGAATCCCTGCTGGAGGCCAAGGATGTATCCATGCTCAACCCCGTGTTTGCCGGCGTGTAAATCACTATATTACAGGTGGATCATTTCTGAAGTGCAAAACATTTCTGTGCAATTATTTGGCTATATTTACACGGAGTATGGGAACTTTTCATAAATTTGCACTCCAAAATTACATCTCAAAAGTAAATGAGTAAGAAAAATACAACGGGTACAGGATTGGATTATATTGAAAATCCCGAAGCTTTGGCCAGCCAGATCGGTAAGGTGGAGCATGCTTTCTTCAAGAACAGGAAGGTACTGCTTATCGCAGGCGGTGTGGTGCTGGCAGCTATCGCCTTATTCGGCGGGTACCGGTTTTATATTGACGGGCAGGAGCGGGTCGCCCAGGCGGCGCTGGCGAACGCTATCTACGATTATGAAGCGGACTCCCTGCAGAAAGCATTGAAAGGAAGCGGAGGCAATGAAGGCCTGCTCAGTATTTCCGGCTCTTATAAGGGCACGGATGCGGCCAACATCGCCGGTTTCCTGGCGGGCACTGCGCTGCTGAAAGAAGGAAAATACGATGAGGCCATCAGCCAGCTGAAATCGTTCAGCTCGTCCGACTACCTGGTCCAGGCACGTGCCTATGCGCTGATCGGGGATGCCTATATAGAAAAAAACCAGGCTTCGGAAGCCATTTCCTATTATTCCAAAGCGGCAGGCTACCAGTCCAACTCATTTTTTTCCCCCAGCTACCTGCTGAAGCTGGCGATCGCGTACGAAAAGAACAACCAGGCTGACCAGGCCATCAAGACATACAAGGAGATTATCGAGAAATTCCCGCTTTCCGGCGAGGCCGTAGTCAAGGCCAAGAAATATCTCGGCGTACTCCAGGGGCAATCCGGCGAATAGTAGAAAGCTATTATGCCCTGGGAAAGGATGAAGCCGGAAGGTTTTATCCTTTTTTGCTTTCAGGGCCTTTGTTTAACCCGATTCAGTTCAAAAATATCAGAAAATATGTCATCTGCAGATAAGAACCTCAGCACCTTCATCTCCACCGATACACTGCCGGACATCTCCCGGTACACCTTTGGCATCGTGGTCGCGGAGTGGAACCACGAGGTAACCGAAAAACTTTTTGAAGGAGCCAGGGAAACCCTTCTTCGTTACGGCGCCGCCCCCGAAAGGATCGTCCGCGGCAATGTACCCGGCAGCTATGAGCTCACTGTTGCAGCGCAGTGGTTTGCCCGGAGAACGGACATCGATGCGGTCATTGCTATCGGGGCGGTGATACGGGGCGAAACCAGGCACAACGATTACATCAACCATGCCGTGGCGCAGGGACTGACGAACGTGGCCCTGAAATACGACAAGCCGGTGATTTTCGGCGTGCTTACCCCCGACAACCTGGAGCAGGCGCTGGACCGCGCAGGAGGCCGGCATGGTAACAAAGGCGACGAAGCGGCCATGACGGCCATCAAGATGCTGGGGCTGAAGTCCGGCCTCTGAGCGGCCGGCCGTCGGAGCGCTTCCGGAAGAATACATCCGTATCATACCATACAGAATATATTTTTCTCATTTTTTGTATTTCATATTCAATTCTAAATAAACATGCAAGTCTGGAAATTCGGCGGAACAACAGTGGGAAAACCCGAAAGGATGCGTTCAATTCGAAATCTCATCACGGCTGACAGCGGCCGCAGGATCATCGTGCTGTCGGCGCTCTCCGGCACCACCAATGCCCTTCTGTCGATCGGCGAAGACACCAAGGCGAACCTGGAAGAGGACGTAGCCCATAAAATTGATGCGCTCAGGGCGCATTACGATGAATTTATCCAGGCATTGTTTAAGACGGAAAAAGGCCTGGAGCAGGGCCGGAATATCATAGAGAGCGAGTTTTCCCATATCAGGTCGCTTACCGGCATCCGCCCCTTTACGGTGAAGCACGAAAAAGACCTCGTCGCGCAGGGCGAGCTGCTGAGCACGCAGATGTTTGCCGCCCTGCTTGAGGAAGAAGGCGACAGCGTCGTGCTGCTTCCCGCGCTCGATTTCATGACGATAGATGCCGACGGCGAACCCGAATTCGGGGCCATAGAGGAAAAGCTGAAGTCTATCCTCGGGCAATACGCCGACAAGCAGCTGATCGTGACCCAGGGCTTTATATGCCGGAATCCCCGCGGCGAGATCGACAACCTCAAGAGAGGCGGATCCGACTACACCGCATCGCTGATCGGCGGGGCCATCGGTGCTGAAGAGATACAGATCTGGACCGACATCGACGGCATGCACAACAATGATCCGCGCATCGTCCGGCGTACTTTCCCGGTCCGGGAGCTGAGCTTCGAGGAAGCCGCCGAGCTGGCCTATTTCGGGGCGAAGATCCTCCACCCCAGCACGATCACACCCGCCAAGCTCCGGAACGTTCCCGTCCGGCTCAAAAATACCATGCAGCCGGAGGCGCCCGGTACCCTGATCGCCAATTCGACCAACGACAGGGAAATCAAGGCGATCGCCGCCAAGGATAACATCACGGCCATCTACATCCACTCAACCAGGATGCTGAACGCCTACGGGTTCCTTACCCGGGTGTTCCAGATTTTCGAAAAGTACAAGACGCCCGTGGACATGATTACCACTTCCGAGGTATCGGTATCGGTGACGATAGACAATCCGGCCCACCTGGAGGAGATTACCGCGGAGCTGCGCGAATTTGCGGACATCGAGGAGCACGACTATGATCAGACCATCATCTGCGTGGTCGGCAACTTCAGCGCAGACAAAGAGGGTATTGCCCTGAAGGTCCTGGATTCGCTGAAGCAGATCCCGATCAGGATGATCTCGTACGGCGCGTCGGAGCACAACCTGTCGATCCTTGTGCATTCCAAATTCAAAGCGGATGCGCTGAACGCCCTTAACGAGCGGCTTTTCTACTTTGAAGACGCGGTAAAAGATATTTTTACGGCTCCCTGAAGGACCATACAATTTTAACCCGATTATGTTACAGACCACATTCATCCGGGACCACAGGGAGACTGTGATAGCCGGCCTTACCAAGCGAAATTTCAAGGACGCCGCACAGCAGGTAGACCTGGTGCTGGAACTGGACCGGAAACGGAAGGAAACCCAGCAGCAGCTGGACCAGGTTCTCACCGAATCCAATGCACAGGCCAGGATCATCGGCGCGCTGATGAAGGAAGGGAAAAAAGCAGAAGCGGAAGAAGCACGGGCGCTTACCTCCCGGCTCAAAGAAAAATCCAGGGCCCTGGAGGAGACGCTGAAGCGGGCTGAAGCCGCGCTGTCCGATGAATTGGTCAAGCTTCCGAACATTCCGCACGAAAGCGTGCCTGCGGGACGCTCGGCGGATGACAATGTCACGGTATTGGAGGAGGGGGAAAAGCCGGTACTTCATGCCGGTGCGCTACCGCACTGGGACCTGATCAAAAAGCCGGGAAAAGCGCCCATTGTGGACTTCGAGCTCGGTAACAAGATCTCGGGGGCGGGGTTCCCGGTATACCGCGGAAAGGGCGCCCGCCTGCAGCGTGCGCTTGTCTCGTTTTTCCTGGACGAAGCCACCGCCGCCGGCTACCTGGAAGTCCAGCCTCCGCTGGTCGTTAACGCGGATTCGGGGTTTGGCACCGGCCAGCTGCCTGACAAGGAAGGACAGATGTATTACATCACCGAAGACGAGCTGTACCTCATTCCCACCGCCGAAGTCCCCATTACCAACATCTATCGCGACGTCATCCTGCAGGAGCAGGAGCTGCCGGTAAAACACGTGGGATATACCCCCTGCTTCCGGCGCGAAGCAGGCAGCTGGGGCGCGCACGTACGCGGCCTGAACCGTTTGCACCAGTTTGATAAGGTGGAGATCGTGCAGATCCGGAAGCCTGAGGAATCCTACGGGGCGCTGGACGAGATGGTCGCCCATGTAAAAATGCTCCTGGGAAAGCTGGAGCTGCCTTTCCGTATTCTCCGGCTGTGCGGGGGTGATATGGGCTTTACCTCTGCCCTCACCTACGATTTCGAGGTATGGTCTGCCGCGCAGGAGCGGTGGCTGGAATGCAGCTCCGTATCCAATTTCGAAACCTACCAGGCCAACCGGCTGAAGCTCAGGCAAAAGACGGAGGGTGGGAAAACCCAGCTGCTCCACACGCTCAACGGGTCTGCGCTGGCCCTGCCGAGGATCATGGCGGCATTGCTGGAAAACAACCAGCAGGCGGACGGGTCGATCCGTATTCCCCGCGTCCTGGTTCCTTACTGTGGCTTCGAGGCGATAGAGGCCTGAGTATTTATTACCTGGATCGGCCTGCGGCCGATCCAGGTAATAAATACTACGCTTCCACCCACGACACTTTTTCACCGACAGGCTTTCGCCTGGCGGGTACATGCTGCATATCGTGGTAGCCCATCAAAAACAGCCCCAGGCATTTCTGGTTGGGCTGAAGATGCAGGAATTCGTGCAAGGGACCGAGCGCCCCGCCGGGCGTACTCCAGTATGCCCCGATCCCGTAAGCGGAGGCCGTCAGCCACATGTTCTGCACGGCACAGGCTACTGCCGCTACTTCCTCCCATTCGGGAACGAGATCCGGGTGCAGCTCCGCACTGATCGCTATAATACAGGAAGGCCGCGAAAACTTGGCCAGGGTCGCTTCGTACTTTGCCTGCGAGAAAGTGCCCGGGGCCGC
>JBEBSO010000245.1:0-5999 GCA_040394275.1 Telluribacter sp. | reverse complement strand
ATGTATCGCTTACCATGTTCTGCATTTGTTTGAAAATTTAGTAAACATGTAAGTAGTAGGAGGGTAATTAGGTAATACCTGTTATTACACATTTTGCATTTCTTTAAAGTAGTAAAGTGTACCCAAACTTGGCTTAAATGTGACCGTTGAGCGGTTGTTGCGCAGAAAGGCGCCTGACGCTTTCCGATCACGTTACAAATGTAAAATGGCAAAAAAGCTGTTTGTGTAGTAAATGGCGGATTTTAGGCTAAATTTCGAACGAATACAGTAGAAAATGTACTACAGAAATATGTTTTCCGGACTGTTTCACAAGGCATGAAGCAGGAGAGAAAGCATGTCCGAATCCAGTGGTCGAAGGTGCTGGGACAGGGATTTTTTGTTCCGGCAGGAAGGGGAAAAAATGCCCGGCCGGCGGCAGTATCCGTACAGTAAAAAAAAGCCGGGTGACGGTGCACCGGTGTTGCTGCCGGATGCCTGCAGCAACAAAAAAGCCTCACCATAAAATGGAAAGGCTTTAATCTACTTTACACACACATTTACTATATTTTGATGAGAATTTGCCGCGCAGGGCAACTCTGCTAATGAGCTATGGTCAGGTGATCCCGCCGCCCGGAAAGGCCTTGGGAGAGGTGGAACAAATGTAGAGGGGCGAAAGAGATTTTTCTGTAGTATATTGCGGATAAACGTAGCGTTTTTATACTACATTTGTAGTATAAATTTTACAAATAATAAAATTATTGACTGATTACGAGCTATTTGTGTTTTTTTTATTTGTTTTGACTTTCCAGCACGTTTATCACATTAAAATCGTTTTACGATAGAGAGCCGGTCTGATGCGGGAAGCGAAAAAGCAGCTGCCTGCTTCATCGTTACTATTGTCCGTCTCATTTTGCCGGGAGGCGTACGGAACCCAGTAAACGCTGCGGTGTGCTGCAGCAGCTTCAGGCGTCTTTTTTTGTTTTTTAGGTTAACTTTAAAAGGTTTTCCGTTTATATGAAATGCAGTTTGTGCCCTGAGAAGGGGGAGTTTGACCGGAGCGAGCGAAAGGATGGGTGCAGGGTACATTTTTTATATGGTTTTTTTGAGCCCTTTACTTCTATTATTTTTGTAAATTGTTAGACAAACGAACCCCTGGTTTTAATATGAAACGAATCCTGATTGCAGAAGACCATTCCATCGTCATGATAGGTACGAAGCAATTACTCAAAAACCTGCTCCCCGACGCTGAAATAGTAGGAGTTGATAACTTTAAGAAAGCAGTTCAGGCAATTGGCAAGCAGTCATTTGATCTTATCATTATGGACATAAATATTCCCGGAGGAAACAATGTGAATATGATTCATACGATCAGGGCAAAGCAGGCTGATATACGGATACTGGTTTTTTCCAGTTACGACGAGCAGCTATATGCCCTTCCGTTCCTGAAGGCCGGCGCCGACGGGTATCTGTCAAAAGATGCCTCGGAAGATGATTTCAAGCGGGCCATAGAGAGTATTTTTCTGAATAACAAATACCTGAGCGATACCATGAAGCAGGAGAGCATCAATCTCCTGATCAATCCCAAGCGCTCGTCCAACAGCTCCGTATATTCCCTGTCTGTCCGGGAAAGGGAGATCACCCAGCTGCTGCTGGAAGGCCACGGTACCGCCGAGATCGCGGGGATCCTCAACCTGCACCTTTCCACGGTAAGTACGTACAAATCCAGGATTTTTGATAAGCTGGGTGTGACCAACGTCATGGAGCTCAGCACGATGATCAAGCTGAAGAAAGAGCTTTGATCCCGCCTGGAAGGTCCCGCCTGGAAGGTCCCGCCTGAAAAGGGTCCGGCGCATCGGGCCGCGAGGTTTTCCCGGATCGGTTTTCCCGCCGGCCATACCGGATTCTTCCCCCGGATTCCGTCTCCGTTATGCCTGTCGAAACGACAGGTAGTAGGTGTTGTGTTGTGATTCTTCCGGTCAATTGTCTTAAATTGCGCCGTAAAGTGAGGAGTGGCTTCCCGCCAGCCTGATCCGGGCGCAGCATGGCTTTTTGGTGCCAGCGCTTACCGGTATACAGGCGGGGAGGAACTTCGGGTAGAAAGACGGACCGGCCTGGTTTCCTTTATCGTGCAATTATGTCAAATATATTATCAGTAATGTCTTCAAATATCATTAATAAAAGGCCCGGTCCGACCATCGTTTTTATTTTCGGCGGAAGCGGTGACCTGAACCATAGAAAACTTACCCCTGCCCTGTATAATCTGTTTGTCGACGGGCTTCTTTCCGACGAGTTCCTGATCGTGGGTATCGGGAGGACCGAGTATTCCGATGCAAAATTCAGGAGCCACCTGCTGGAGGGGATCAAGGAGTTTTCCAGGAGGAAAGACGACGGGAACGGGAGCTGGAAAAAGTTTTCGGAGCACATCACCTATCTGCAGCTGGATGTCGCCAAGCCGGAGGATTTTCAGCAGATCTCCAGAATAACCAAAGATTGCGAGGCAAAATGGGGAATTCAGGCGAGTGTCCTCTATTACCTGTCGGTAGCGCCGCAGCTGGTTCCCCAGATAGCGACCCACCTGAGCCAGCTGGACCTGTGCAACGACGTCAAGTCGCAGCGGATCGTGGTCGAAAAGCCGTTCGGGCACGATCTGAAGAGCGCGGTGGAGCTGAATACGCTGCTCAACAGCCTGTTTGCCGAAGACCAGATTTACCGGATAGACCATTACCTGGGAAAGGAGACAGTGCAGAATATTCTGGCGCTTCGCTTTGCCAACGCGCTGTTTGAGCCGATCTGGAACCGGAATTACATCGACCACATCCAGATTACCGCGGCCGAAACCGTCGGGGTGGAAGACCGCGGGGGATATTACGAGCAGTCCGGCGCGCTGCGTGATATGGTGCAGAACCACATCCTGCAGCTGGTGTGTATGGTCGCGATGGAGGCGCCCGTGTCGTTTGAAGCCAATGAAATACGGAACAAAAAGGCAGATGTGCTCAATGCCATCCGCAAAATAGACAAGGAGGAAGTATACCTGTATGCGGCACGCGGCCAGTATACCGACGGATGGATGAAGGGAGAGCGGGTAAAAGGCTACCGCCAGGAAAAAAACGTTGATCCGGAGTCCCAGACCGAGACTTTCGCCGCCGTAAAGTTCTATATCGACAACTGGAGGTGGCAGGACGTACCTTTTTATGTACGTTCCGGGAAATATATGCACGAAAAAACGACGCTGATTACCGTCCAGTTCAAGCAGGCCCCGAAATATGCCTTTCCCAAGGAGGCTGCCGAAACCTGGAGAGACAACAGGCTGACCATCAGTATACAGCCCGAAATGGACATCCGGATCAGGTTCCAGGCGAAAAGGCCGGGGCAGAACATGCGGCTGAACCCCGTCGATATGATTTTCAGCTACAACGACAATTTCGTCGAGCCGCAGCCGGAAGCCTACGAAACGCTGCTGCTCGATGCGATGAACGGTATAGCCACCCAGTTTATGCGCGCTGACCAGGTGGAGGCGGCCTGGCGGGTGATTACGCCGGTACTGGAAGCCTGGGAAGCGCGGGAGGCCATCGATTTCCCGAATTATTCGCCGGACAGCTGGGGGCCGGAAGACGCCGAATCGCTGATCGCGCGGGACGGCAGGAACTGGATTACTTTACCACCCAAATACAAGGATTGATTATATGCAATTACATATTTCCGAAGATCTCGGGGCGCTGAGCCGGGCTTTTGCCGAATGGCTCATAGCCTACCAGGAGGAAACGCTCCGGAAGCAGGATCGTTTTACCATCGCTTTGTCGGGCGGCTCTACCCCGAAGCTGCTGCATGAGCTGCTGGCAGGGGACGGGTACCGCGAGCGGATAGCCTGGGACAAGTGGCATATTTTCTGGGGCGACGAGCGTTTTGTTCCTTTTGAAGACGATCGGAACAACGCAAAAATGGCTTTTGATACATTGCTGAGCAAAGTGCCGGTTGACGAGGCACATATACATGTCATGCAGACGGAAGACATGACGCCGGAAGCATCAGCCCGGGCGTATGAATCCATCCTGCGCGACTATTTCGACGGCAGGCCCACAGGCCTCGACCTGGTCATCCTGGGAATGGGCGACGACGGGCATACGCTGTCGTTGTTTCCGGGGCTCCCGGTGGTCCGCGAAACCGGCAGCTGGGTAACTTCCCTGTGGCTGGAGCCGCAGCAAATGTACCGCATTACACTGACCCGGACCGCAGCCAATCATGCGGCCAGGGTTGCCTTTCTGGCGGCCGGCGGGAAAAAGCAGGCCGTATTGAAGGAGGTGCTTCAGGGAGATTACCAGCCTGATCTGTATCCTGCCCAGGTCATCAGGCCGGATCCCGGCGAATTGTTCTGGTTTGTCGACAAACCGGCGGCAGCGCAGCTCTGATCTTTTATCCCGGACCTGCTATGGATTTTTTGCCGGCGGATATAGAAAACTACTGCATCGCACATACTGCGGAGGAGCCGGATTTGCTGCGCCGGATCAACCGGGATACGCATGCAAAGGTCCTGAAGCCCAGGATGCTTTCCGGGCACCTGCAGGGCCGTTTCCTGGCCATGATGTCCGGGTTGGTGCGGCCCGCCGTGGTCCTGGAAATAGGTACATACACGGGCTATTCTGCCGTTTGCCTGGCCGAGGGACTTCAGCCCGGAGGTAAACTTATTACGATCGATGTGAACGAGGAACTGGAAGCCATGGTGCGGCGGTATTTCAGCCAGTCGGGGTATGGCGATGCCATCGACTACCGCATCGGCGACGCCATGGAGATCATCCCGCAGCTGGAGGACGGGCTGGACCTCGTGTTCCTGGATGCGGACAAGAAAAATTACACGCATTATTACGACCTGGTTATCGGCAAGGTCCGGAGCGGCGGGTTGATCATCGCTGACAACGTGCTGTGGAGCGGGAAAGTAGCCGCCGCGTCTTCGGCCACCGACCGGGAAACTGCCGCCATCCTCGCCTTTAACCGGAAGGTCCATGAAGATCCCCGGGTATTTAACGTGTTGCTTCCCCTGCGTGACGGGCTCATGCTGCTCCAAAAAAAATAAAATTTATTTACACAGAAGAATTTTTTAAATTTAGCCAGCCTGTTTTACACAATTTTCAACCTAAATCATGATGCAGAACATTTTGCAACGACTGATTATCCTGCTTTTACTGGTTCCGGCCGTGCTTTCCGGAAATCTGTATGCACAATCACAAATTGTGCCGGAGATCCCGGCGAGCATCCAATTTGCCGGTATAAATGTCCGCTTCGATGGAGACGCCAGGAAGATTGTGGACGCAGACGTCAGGAATCTGATGCAGAACAAGAAGTATTGGGAAGATAAACTGGATAAGGCGATATTGTACTTCCCGATCATCGAGGGCATCCTCATTGACGAGGAGGTCCCGATTGATTTCAAATACCTGGCTGCGCACGAAAGCGGGTTCAACCCGGATGCTTTTTCAACCTCGAGCGCAGTGGGCTTCTGGCAGTTCAAGCAGGAAACCGCGCGGGAGCTCGGATTGAGGGTAGACGATGAAATAGACGAGAGAAAGAGCATCAACGCGTCAACTGAAGCAGCGGCCCGCTACCTGAAACGGAGCAACCAATCGCTGAATAACTGGGTATCCTCCCTGTATTCCTACTATCTCGGGCTAGAAGGCGTGAGGAGCCTGATCCCCGCCAGCTGGAACTATGCAAGGGACGTGTCGCTGACGGCGCGTACCGACCGTTATGTGCTGCGTTTTTTTGCCTATAAGATTGCCTATGAATCTGCCCTTGAAAAATACCGCACGGCAAGCAATATAGTGCTGGTGGAATCAAAAGTGGGCAAGAACCGCACGCTCAACGAAATAGCGCGTGAGCTGAATATCAATGTCAATGAACTGAAGCAGTACAACCGCTGGCTGATTACCGACCGTGTGCCCGGTGACAAGGATTACGTGATGCTCGTTCCCACCGTAACCACCCAGATGAATTCAGTCCGTGAGAGGCTCGTTAGCGTGCAGGGCAAT
>JBEBSO010000244.1:0-6010 GCA_040394275.1 Telluribacter sp. | reverse complement strand
CCCACCGCCACGAAGAAAAAGGGAATTTTCAGCCATCTGGCTACCGCAACCAGGAGGGCTCCGTGTATGCCGATCCAGATGATCCCTATCGCGAACAAGCCGGGGTTGTCTGCCACCGCGCCGAGGTCCATCTGCATCCCGATCGTGGCCACGAGGAGGTAGAGGAAGAGACTTCCGATCCTGGAGGCGCCGGTGTATTCCAGCTTTCGCAACGGGGTCATGGAGAGCAGTATACCGGTCAGGGTGACGATCGCGACAATCCAGAAGAAAGGCGAGGTCAGGCTGTATTTCTCCAATGCGGGGTAGCGGGTGCTGAGATAGGGGACGATATACCCCGTCAGCCAGTGGGCCAGTCCCGTGCTTCCGAAGCCCAGCGCCGTCAGGTATATGTAGTCCGGCAGGGACGGGATGCGCGCGTGGGTCTGCTGGTCCGTTTCCAGCCGTTGCCGGACTTCGGCAATCTGTTGATCGTCTGCGCCCAGGAAGGCATCGACGCGCTGCACGATACCGGCTCCATAGATAAGAAGCGCCATCCACAGCTCGGCGATGAGCACGTCTACCGCCACTACCTGCGAAAACAGCCGGTCGCTGGGCTGGAAAACTTCGCGCAGCGCGGTCTGGTTGGCGCCTCCCCCGATCCAGCTGCCGGCGATGGTTCCCAATCCCCGCCACACTTCTTCCGGGCCTTCTCCCGCTACCGTCGCCGGGCTGATAAGCCCGACCAGCCAGAGTGCAAGCGGGCCCCCGATCATGATGCCCGCGCTCCCGGTCAGCATGGCGATCAGGGCTTTGGGTCCCAGTTTTTTCAGTGATTTCCAGTCCATGCCCACCGTAAACAGGACAAGGCAGGCGGGAAGAAGAAAGCGGGACACCACCGGGTACAGCTGGGAGCCGGTGCCGTCGATGATCCCGAACGAGTTGAGAAGCCCGGGGATAAAATAGCAGAGCAGGAGCGGAGGGACGAACGCATACAACTTTTGCCAGCCCCGGCCGGGGAGGGAGGAGGTATAGAATACAAGCGCCAGGATAACCGTCAGGATGCCGAGAATGGCTGCGTCGTTTGTGATCATATTGTGGGGGAGGTTTCGGGGAAAGTATCCCGGGCGCTTTTATGAGTTTTAGTTATTGGCTTTTGCTTCGTCATAGTCCAGGCCTGCCTCGTAGCTGCGGAGGATCTCGTCGTCGTAAAGCCTTTCCCTTTTTACTTTGGCCAGTTCCTTTCGTTTGAGATGCACCAGCTCCAGCGAGATGTTTTTCAGGAAATTCTTCGCGTTCAGGTGCTCGGTAGTCCGTTCCGGGAGCTCTGAAGCCTCGATCCGCCGGATCAGCATTTCCATATCTTCCTTCATGCGCTGCAGCCTCGGGTAGTCGTTCATCCGGCTGCCGTATTTTTTGTTGAGGTGATTGAGGCTGAGCCTGGTCATGCGGAGGTTGAGCTCGAGCTCCTGCTCCTGGGCGGTTCTTCCCGGCTCCATTTCCCTGACATCGAGCATCCTGATGAGTAGCGGCAGCGTCAGTCCCTGGAATACCAGGGTGACCAGGATCACGATGAACGTGATAAACAGGATAAGGTTGCGGTGGGGAAACGCCGTGCCGTCGCCGAGCACCAGCGGGACAGACAGGGCAGCCGCCAGGGAAACCACCCCCCGCATGCCGGCCCAGCTCACTACGAATACCGATTTCCAGCCGGGATCGACTTCCCGGCTCCTGATTCTCCTGCTCAGCAGGCGGGGCAGGTAAGTGGCGGGGTAGATCCAGATCAGCCTGACCAGTATGGCCACCAGGCTAATGAGCAGGCCATACCCGATGGCTTCTTTCAATGAATAATCGCCCAGCCCGGCGACAATAAAAGGCAGTTGAAGCCCGATCAGCACAAAGACAAACCCGTTGATCAGGAAAACAAGGGTTTCCCATACCGAGCGCATCTGCAGCCTTGAATGGTACGGAAGAAAGTCGTGTGACCTGAAAGACAGGAACAGCCCCCCGCTTACCACCGCGAGCACTCCCGAGAATTCGTACCGTTCGGCAGTCATATACATGACGTAAGGCGCCATCAGAGAAAGCGCCGTGTCAATGCTCGCATTGGTGGGGAGAAAGCGGTGTATCAGGTAGAAAAAATGTGCGATGGTCACACCGGTGACGATGCCCATTCCCGAAACGATAAAAAAGTCGCCGACGGCTTCGCTGAGCACGAAGGTGCCCGTAAAAATGCTGGCCAGCGCAAACCGGAAAACGATCAGGCTGGATGCGTCGTTGACCAGGCTTTCTCCTTCCAGCACCACCAGCGACCGCCTGGGGAGATGGACTTCTTTCAGTACCGAAGTGGCCGATACCGCGTCGGGCGGTGAGACGATGCCTCCCAGGAGAAATCCCGTTGCCAGCGTAAAGCCGGGGATATAGGCCTCCGCTACCAGCGCGATGGCCAGCGAAGTGAAGATGACCAGCCCGAAGCCCTGCATGCTGATCGGCCGGCGCCATTTCCAGAAATCGTACCAGGAGGTATTCCAGGCGGCTTCGAAAAGAATGGGAGGGAGCAGGAGCAGGAACACGACCTGGGGATCGAGGCTGACCGGCGGTGTGCCCGGGATAAAGCTGATGATCAGCCCCCCGATCACCAGCAATATCGGGTAGGATATGTTCAGCTTCCGGCTCAGCATGTACAGCAGGGCCATGGCGATCAGCAGGAAGAAAATAAGCAGCAGGTCGTGATGAAGCATAGGCTTATGTCGGAGCCGGCCCGGCCGGTTTTCAGAATTTCAGAATGGTTTTATGCCGGCTGCTTTCAAAAGCCAGGTCAATGACGCGCGCGGTCCGGACCGCCTCCGTAGCTTTTACGGCCGGCGCCGCACCGTGGACGACGGCATCGTACAGGTTGTCGTAAAACGCCATGTAGTTACCCGGTTCGCTTCGGAATTTCCCGGTGAAGGATCCGGTGTACAGGGTCCCCCAGCGGTCTTCCGGCTCCATGCCCCAATCGGCGCAGTCCGGGAGCCGGTTTTGCCGGAGCGTTTCTTCCTGGACATCAAGGGCGCCTTTGATAAAGCTCCCGGTGGTGCCGTGCAGGCTAAAGCGGAGCCGGTGCTCGAATGCCATCAGGCTGGATTTCAGCCGTACGGATTTGTCTGCGTATCCCAGGCGGATATCGAAATAGTCATCGGTGATGCTCCCCGGCCGGGTATGGCGTATGTCCGCGCAGACGGTATCGGGCGCGCCGAACAGGGTAAGCGCCTGGTCGATCAGGTGGGAGCCGAGGTTGTAAAGGTTCCCGCTGCCCGGCGCAGGCTTTTCTTTCCAGCTTTCCGCTGCCGGAAGGGGCCGGTACCTGTCGAACCGGCTTTCAAATTCGATGATTTCGCCGATAAGACCTTCTGAAAGGATCCGGCGGATGGTCAGGAAGTCAGCATCCCACCGGCGGTTCTGGTAAGCCGTAAGTACCAGGTTATGTTGTGCCGCAAGCGTCATAAGGTTCCGGGCTTCCACTTCGGTGTTGGCAAACGGCTTCTCGATCACCACGTGTTTTCCCTGCTTCAGCGCCATCTCTGCGTAGCGGTAATGGGAGTCATTCGGAGTGCAGATAAAAACCAGGTCGATGTCGCGGTCATCGAGCAGCTCCCCGGCGGTCCGCACGCTGCGTATAGCCGGGTCGAACGTACGGGCTTCATTTTTTGAGCGTTCCATGACCGTGCGGATGCGGAAGCGGGGATGTACGGTAAGAAAAGGTGTATGAAAATAGCGGCCGGACAGGCCGAATCCAATCAGTCCGACTTGGAGTACTTTTGGGGACATGGTGTATTGATCTGAAAGTAACGGGTATCGGGCACAAGCCCGGAAAGTGTGAATATAGCTAAAAAATCGTATCCGGGAAAAGTGATTTTTCGGCAGCCCGGCAGGGACGATTGTCGCCGGTGCGCGGCCGGTCGTGGTGCCGGTTTGTTTTTTTCGGGCAGGAAAAGTTATTTTTGAAAAAACAATGAATTGACAGGAACATATTATGCTGAATCATTTTCCGGGAAAAGGCAGGGACGGGATGAAAATCGTCGATGTCGAGTTGTTTAAAGTTCCGCCCAGGTGGCTCTTTCTGAAAATTACCACCGAATCCGGAATTGCCGGGTGGGGAGAGCCGGTGGTGGAAGGCAGGGCAGACACGGTGCTGGCCTGCGTCAGGGAGCTCAGCCCGTACCTGGTCGGAAAGGACGCCGGCTGCATCGAGGACATCTGGCAGGTGCTTTACCGCGGCGGGTTTTACCGCGGCGGCCCGGTGCTCATGAGCGCCATATCGGGGATAGACCAGGCCCTTTGGGACATCAAAGGAAAGGTGCTGGGCGTGCCGGTGTATGACCTGCTCGGCGGCCCTGTCCGGGACCGGATGAAGATCTACAGCTGGATCGGCGGCGACAAGCCGGAAAATGTGGCCGAAGCAGCAAAATTGCGCATAAAAGCGGGTTTCCAGGCGGTGAAGATGAACGGATCGCCGGACCTCGAATGGATCGACAACCCGAAAAAGGTAGACGGGATCATCCGGCGTGCGGTAGCGGTCAGGGAGGCCGTGGGCGACGAAGTAGGCATCGGGATCGATTTCCACGGGCGGATCCACCGCGGCATGGCCAAGGTGATCATGAAGGAGCTGGAGCCGGTCCGGCCGATGTTTATCGAGGAACCCGTACTCTCGGAAAATAACGAGGTATTGAAGGTGCTGCAGCAGCTGACCAGCGTGCCCATCGCGACCGGCGAGCGGATGTTCAGCCGGTGGGATTTCAAAAACCTGTTCCGCGACGGAAGCGTGGACATCGTTCAGCCGGACCTCAGCCATGCCGGCGGCATATCGGAGGTCCGGCGTATCGCGACGATGGCCGAGGCGCACGATGTGGCCATTGCGCCGCATTGCCCGCTGGGCCCCATTTCCTTCGCGGCAGCGCTTCACCTGGACTTTGTCAGCCTGAATGCTTTCATACAGGAAACGAGCATGGGCATTCACTATAACGGGGAGATAGACCTGATCGACTATGTCTCCAATCCCGAAGCGCTGAAGGTGGAGGACGGCTACATCCGGCTTTTTGACCGCCCGGGGCTGGGTATAGAGATCAACGAGGAAAAGGTGAGGGAAATGGCCGCCGCCGGTCATGACTGGAAGAACCCGGTCTGGCGGAATGCGGACGGATCCTTTGCCGAATGGTAAAAAGAAGGCCCGGTAAAAGCCACCTGTAAAAGCCTTTTTTTACCGGGCTAAAAATCATGCGCCCGACACGGGGGTGACTTTCCCCCCGGGGAGGTCAGCGGTGGAAGCTTTTCCCTGCAAATTTCAGTACTTCCGGCAGGGCCGCCCGCCAGTATACCCAGCTGTGTCCGCCGTCCCGGACACGGAATTCGTGCGGGATCCCTTTGTCGATCAGGGCACTGTGCAGCGCCATGTTCCCTTTGATCAGGAAGTCGTCGTCGCCGCAATCGATATAATATCTCACCGATTTCAGCCGGTCGGCCGGCGTGGTATCTACCAGCTTGAGGATTGAATTTTTATACCAGTGGTCGTTCAGCCGGTCTTTCCCTTTCAGGTTTTTCCCGAAAAGATCGGACATATAGCCATTCCACCTTGCTTCGGACATGGCGGCGATTTCCTCATCCGTCCATACGGCGGCGCTGAGCGGACAGGCGCTGCCGAACAGTTCCGGGTGCTTGGTGGCCATGAGCAATGTCCCGTAGCCGCCCATGGAAAGTCCCGCGATGGCCCTGAATTCCTTTTTGGTCCTTACCCTGTAGTTGGATTCGATATAGGGAATCAGCTCTTTCACAAAAAAGTCTTCGTACCTGGTTTTGCCGTCATGGCTGTTGATGTACCAGCTGACGCCGGCGTCCGGCATGACGATGATCATCGAAGGCGCTTCTCCTTCCGAGATGGCCTTGTCTGCGATGTGCTGGACTTCGCCGAACTGGGTCCAGCCGGTTTCGTCGTCCGAATAGCCGTGTAAAAGATAAAGCACCGGATAGCTCCGGCTGTCGGAGTCATAGCCCTGCG
>JBEBSO010000243.1:0-6030 GCA_040394275.1 Telluribacter sp. | reverse complement strand
TCTGTTTCAGCACCGAGAAATAGCCGGAAAACTGGGAGGCCGCCCTGGCTTTAAAAGGAGTAGCTTCGAAAGGCTGGTCATACAACCCCTCGTTGGAAGAATAGGAAGCCTTCAGGGTCCAGTGAAAGCTCTGGAGGAAAGTGCCTTTCAGGCCGATGTGTCCGACCCAGACGCGGTTGTTGGAGATACTGCCGCCCCAATCGCCGAAGCGCCAGCGCGTATCTTCGGTCGGGGTAAGAAAGGGAGAGCCTATCGTGCGCCTGAAATACGTCCAGCCGTCCCTGACCTGCGCATGGTTAAAATAGTTGTCCCGTCCCAGCTTTTTCCCGTCCGTATCGCTCCAGACATCGCCGCCCTGGTTCTTGGTATACAGAAACTCCACCAATGCTTCCCGGATTTCGAAACCGGCACCGTAGGAGTTTTTCCGTTTGATGCGGAGCCCGTTGAGGCCATCCTGGATGTTGGTAAGCTTGAACAGGGAGCCGTCTTCGTAAACATTCTGCCGGTACAGCATCCAGGTAGCCCCGAACGTCTCTATTTCGACGGCAATGTCTACCGAGCCCAGGTGGTTCCCTACCCGGTTCGTGCTGTCATGACTGGGCAGGAAGTAGCCTTTGAGCCCGGGGGCACGCGCTGCAGTGACCACCAGCCAGTAGTCCGTGAGCGTGTTCGGCATTTGCCCGGTGCTGTCGGTATAAAAAGGAGATTTTCCGCCCCACTGCGCCTGGTGGTTTCCCCCGCCATACAGCTTCACCGGGCTATCTTCCTTTCCTATCCGAAAATAGAGCTGCTTCTGATGCAGCTTCAGGTCCCGGGTGACAAGCCGGCTGTTTTCGAAAACACCGTCCGAATAGGTCGCCAGGAAGCTCACCCATTTCCGGGTGAAAGGAACCGGGGTAAATTTCTGCACACCCAATTGAATCCGGGGCACCGGAAGCGCATTTCCCGACATGGAGTAAGCGCCTGTGCTCATGGTGCTGTCGGTAAGCCCGAATTGCTGTTTTTTCCGCCCTGCAAACAATTCCCAGTTGCGCAGCTTGACGCCGGCGTACGCTTCAGGAAGAAGAAAGCCCGCTTTTTCCTGCGTCACGTTTTCGACGGCTTCCGCACCGATCATCAGCTTCAGGCCGTTTTCACCCGCCCCGAGGTCCACCAGCTTCCGGAAGCCCCCCCGGATCGTGCCGCCCAAACCCCGCTTGGGTATCGTCCCCCACTGGTTGCTGTGAAGCCAGAAAGGGCTCCATTCGGGATTGTCCGCTCCGAATCCGCCGATCTCGATCCAGGACGTATCATTGTTCATTACCTCCGGTCTGTAGTAGGACTGGGCCTTCGATCCAAACGACAGAAAGAGCAGGAAGATGCAGATAAAACAACAGAAACGGTTCGTCATTAATTGTTCCTTATGATAGTATGGTAGCGCAAATATATCATTCTAAATGATATTTTAAAGGTGTTTAATTTTATAACCCGCACAATTGCCGCTGCCCTGTAAATTTCATTTTTCTTCAGCCGGTAAGGCAAAACTACCTATATTTGAAACCCTAAAGTGACAAAATAACTACGATGTGGAATAATCTAGCTTCAAATATTATCAGGCTCAGGTTTTGGTGGATTGGAATTATCTTAGTTTCAACTTTTTATATGGCCTACCAGGCCAGCCGGATTGAGCTCTCCTACCAGATCGCACGCATACTTCCGCTCAAAGACCCTGTCGAACAACAATACATCAAATTCAGGAAACTATTTGGCCAGGACGGCGCCGTGATGGTGATCGGATGGAAGGACGCCGAAATATTCAACCTGGAAAAATTCCGGGACTGGTATAACCTGGCGGAAGAAATCAAGCAAATAGACGCCATTAAGAATGTCCTTTCGGTCACCAGCCTTTTCGAAGTATCCCGCAACGACAGCCTGAAAAAGTTCGACATCGTGCCGGTGCTGCAGAAAATGCCTGCCAGCCAGGCGGAAATGGACACGGTTAAAAAAAATATAGAACGGCTGCGTTTCTATGACGGGCTTGTCCTGAACAAAGACCGGGACGCCACGGTAATGGCCATTACTTTTAACGAAAAAGACCTTAATTCGTCGGCCAGGATCGGGATCGTTGAAAAAATAAAAGAAACCGCGGAAGCGTTTGCGGCCCGGCACCAGACGGAAATCCACTTTTCGGGGATGCCGTATATACGGACGGCTACGATGAAAAAAGTCTCGTCGGAGATGGAGCTGTTCATGGTGCTCGCCGTGCTGGTCACCGGCTTTATCCTCTGGGCATTTTTCCGGTCGGTCCGCCTGACGGTCCTCTCTATGGTGATCGTACTGGTGGGCGTGCTGTTTTCTGTCGGCACCCTGCAGCTGTTCGGCTATAAGATAACGGTGCTGACCGGGCTGATCCCGCCGCTGCTCATCGTGATCGGGGTCCCCAATTGCATCTTCCTGATCAACAAGTACCAGTCGGAACTAAAGCTGCACGGCTCCAAAGAAGAAGCGCTGAACCAGATGGTCAGCAAAATGGGGCTGTCCATCCTGCTGGCCAATACCACGACCGCGATAGGCTTCGGTGTGTTTTATTTTACCAACAGCAGCCTGCTGGTCGAGTTCGGGATCATAGCCGCACTCAATGTAATGGTCACTTTCATTCTCTGCCTGGTGCTGCTTACGATCACCCTGCATTATATGGACAAACCCAAAGCCAGGCACATGAAGCACCTGGACGGGAAATGGGCCGAAGGGTTTCTCCGGACCGTCAACAACATCGTGCTCCACCACCGCAGGAAAGTATACGGCGTCATGATACTTGTCATCCTGGTTTCCGCCTACGGAATGACCAGGATACAGGTGCTCGGATTTGTGGTGGACGACCTGCCCAAGAACGATCCCGTGTATACCGATCTTCATTTTTTCGAAAAAAACTTCAACGGGGTACTGCCTTTCGAGGTGATGATCGATACGCAGCAACCCGACGGCGTGCTCGGCAACGGGGGAGGCGTGCTTTACAAGATCAGGGCGCTGCAGGGCGAAATGGAGAAACTTCCCGAATTTTCCAAGCCCATCTCGGTCGTGGAAGCCACACGTTTTCTTTACCAGGGCTACCGGGGAGGCGACGCCAGGTACTACGTGCTGCCCGGCGCTACGGAGCTCGCCAAAATTGCTCCCTACCTGCAGAACAATGCCGGCGGAGAGGCTTCCAAACAGGTGCAGGCCTTCCTGAACGAGGACAAAAGCGTGACGAGGGTAAGCTACCAGATGGCGGATGTCGGCTCCATACGGATCAAAGAGCTGCTGGCCCGGATCCAGCCCAAAATCGATTCCATCTTCGACCCTGCTCAATACAAGGTAAGCCTGACCGGACACAGCCTCGTATTCCTGAAAAGCAACGACTATCTGCTGGGCAATCTCTACGAGAGCCTGGTCATCGCGATCATCCTGATCGCGATGGTGGGCATGGTGCTCTTCCGGTCCATCCCGATCATCCTTCTTTCGAAGCTCCCCTGCCTCATCCCGCTCGCGCTCACGGCCGGTATTATGGGTTTTCTGGGCATCCCCTTCAAGCCGTCCACCATCCTGATTTTCAGCATCACCTTCGGGATCGCCTCCGACGGAACGGTCTATTTCCTGACCAGGTACCGGCAGGAGCTGAATAAAAAAGGGATGACCGCAGCACAGGCCATATCCAATTCCATATTCGGGACCGGACACAGCATGATCTATACTGCGGTCATCCTGTTTTGCGGCTTCGCCATCTTTGCGGCCTCCAGCTTCGGCGGCACCAAGGCGATGGGCGTAATGGTATCGATTACCCTGCTGATCGCCATGTGCACCAACCTGATCCTGCTTCCGGCGCTGATGCTTTCCATCGCCAACCGGACAAAAAGAAAGAAAGCAGCGGCCGGCGAAAATGCCTGAAGCCGCTGAAATCAATCGGGGAGATTGAACATGGCGCGTATTTCCCCGTAGGGAAGCGCGGCATAAGCTACTGACCTCCCGGCAGCCTGTCCGCCCGGTATCAGCACATAGCGAAACTGGCCGCCCGTAGGGATCAGCACTCCCTTGGGCTCGATGGAAGTATACCATACTTTTACCGACCCGGACAGCAGGCTCAGGTCATACAATACCTGGGTGCCTCCCACAAAGTGGTATGGAAGCTGGCGTACCTGGTTGTTGTCTCCCGACAGCCGGGCATATACCAGCACGGTGCCTTTGTCCAGGATCTCGGTAGTCAGCGCGGGTGCAGCAATGGTAAACGAATATTTTCTTACCCCGTCCAGCTCACTCATTACCCAGCCGCCGCTCGCATCCTTCCAGTCCGAATAGATCACGTTCGCTGCGCCGGTATCCCCTTTGTCGCCTTTGTCGCCTTTAGGCCCCTGCGTACCTACACCATCTGCCCCGGCTGGCCCGGCCGGGCCTTCACATCCGCTTAAGCCCGACATGAAAGAAACCAGGAGCATACATGCCAGGCTAAACTTCACTTTTTTCATAAAATTGTTTTTTGAAGAGATCTCTTAAAATTTGACCCGAATTTCAGGATTAGGTAAGACAATAGCAAAAAATGTAGGATATTTGGACCTGACTAACCTCACATTGCCTGATATGCCTGATAAGAAACTGTTCCTGCTGGATGCCATGGCGCTCATTTACCGGGCACATTTTGCCTTTATCAAAGCGCCCCGGATTACCTCCAAAGGATTGAACACCAGCGCGGCTTTCGGATTTACCAACACGGTATTAGAAGTGCTCAGCAAAGAAAAGCCTACCCACATCGGCGTGGCGTTCGATACAGCGGCCCCTACCTTCCGGCATGTGGAATTTGAAGCCTATAAGGCACAGCGTGAGGCCCAGCCGGAAGACATTGCCATTGCAATCCCTTATTGTATTAAACTCATAAAAGCGCTGAACATCCCCTGCCTGATGCTGGACGGGTTCGAGGCGGACGACGTAATCGGCACCATTGCCAAGAAGGCAGCGAGGGAAGGTTTCGAAGTCTTCATGATGACGCCCGACAAGGATTACGGGCAGCTGGTCGAAGAGCACGTATATATGTATAAGCCTGCCTTTCTGGGGAAAGGCGTGGATATCCTGGGTATCCCGCAGGTACTTGAAAGGTGGCAGATAAAAAGGATAGACCAGGTCACGGACATTCTCGGCCTGATGGGAGACGCGGTAGACAACATCCCGGGCATCCCGGGAGTCGGTGAGAAAACGGCCCAGAAGCTCATCGAAGAGTACGACAGCATTGAAAACCTGGTTGTAAATGCAGCGAACATCAAGGGGAAGCTGGGTGAAAAGGTAGCGCAGTTCGGGGAGCAGGCGCTTTTGTGCAAGCGGCTGGCCACCATCGATACGAACGTCCCGATCGAATTTGACTTCGATGCGCTGCAGCTAAGCCCGCCCGACAGGGAAGCCATCAGCCACCTCTTCGAGGAGCTCGAATTCCGGACGCTGAAAAAGAGGGTCCTGGGAGAAGACGACCTCGCACCGGAATTCAGGTCCAGGCCGGCAGCCAAGGCCGCAAGCAACCAGCTCGACATTTTCGGCAGCCCGGCGCCGGACAGCGGCCCCTCCGCCGCGACGACGGAAACAGCCCGGGAAAGCACCGTACTCCCCGGCGATCCGGAAGCGACTGCGGACCCTGCATTCGTTCCCAAAAGGAACATAGACAATACCCTGCACCATTATCACATCGTAGATACCGGCGAGACCCGGGAAAGCCTCGCCCGCTATCTCAGCCTGCAGGATGCGTTTTGCTTCGATACGGAAACGACCTCCGTCAATGCGCTGGACGCGGAGCTGGTCGGTCTGTCCTTCTCGTACCTGCCGGGTGAAGCTTTTTATGTCCCCGTTCCTGCCGACAGGAAAGAGGCCGGGGATATCCTCGCCGACTTTAAGGACGTCTTTGAAAACGGGCAGATCGAAAAAATCGCCCAAAATGTCAAGTACGACATACAGGTGCTTAAGAATTACGGAATAGAGGTAAAAGGCAAGCTGTCCGACACCATGCTGGCCCACTACATCCTAGAGCCGGAAAAACGG
>JBEBSO010000242.1:0-6049 GCA_040394275.1 Telluribacter sp. | reverse complement strand
GGGGTTGTTTTAACCCCCCCTCTCCGTGGCCCTCCACCTCGGTTCGCCTCCCCCCCCCCCCGCTTTGTGGGGGGGGGGGGGCCCCCCCCGCCCCCCCCCCGACCCGAACTTGTATTGCTCACGGTACCATTGCCGCTCCAGCAGGGAGTCCGGCAGCTGCACTGCCGACCTGCTCCAGAAGCGCTGCCACCATTCCAGGTGCGCCCGGTAGCCTTTGTCCATTCCCTTCCTCAGCAGCTTACCGGCGACGGCAGAGGACTGCTCCGCTTTTTTGCCGGGGTAATGGGAGGATATGCTCCATACCCCCTCGAGGCTGCCGCTCCCCTTGTGCTGCCATCTCACAGCTATTTCATAGACAAAGCCTCCCCAGCCTTCCTGCCGGTAGACCAAAGTCCGGTTGCCCGGGGTAATGATGCCCTGCCTGTAGCCGAGCCGGCCCAGGTGGTCCCCGATCAGCGAATTCGGGTTTTCCTCCTTTTCCTTTCCCTGGTATGCGGGCGCGATCAGCACCGGCGTTACCGTACCGGTGATGTTTTCAAACCTGAACCAGCCCCCCGCTTCCGTGGCATGTACGAAGGTGGTCAGCCGCATCCCGTTGGCCCATTCCACCTCGCACCGGGCCTTTTCGAGCGACAGCACCACCTTTCGGACTTCGGTGTCCGCCGAAATATCGAACTCCAGGGCGCCGGCCGGTATTTTGGTAGGCGCCGGCTCTGCGTCGTAAGGGGTATCCAGGTATTTCTGGACATCCTTGTAGTTGTCTTTTCTGATCTGCTCCTGGATCCACTGAAACCGGAACTCGTCGCGGTGAAGCCCTGCCATCGGGCGCAGGTCCCAGATATCTGCCCGGTCGAGCGAAAATCTCAGGTGCTGTCCTTTCTGCCACACGAGCGCGCCTATGCTCCCGTTGCCGAGCGGGATTCCTTCATCCCATACGTCTGCCAGCTTATCAAAACGGAGATGATGCCGGTCCGCCGGCTGCGCGGCGATCCCTGAAGACCACAGCAGGAAACAGAAGAAGAGGTACTTTCTCATAGGGTTCTTTTAGGTTGGGGGCTGAGGTCAGGCGGAATGCGACCGGGGCGCACACCGGGGCGGAGGGCCATTTGGTGTGCTGCAGGTCCGTTTCCTCCGGGTCAGGGTTCCTCTGTATTCTTTACGAATCTGATATTTCTTTTCAGTCCTTCGAAACCGGCGCGCCTGATGGCCGACCGCCTGAACAGGTCACGGAAAACTTCTTCGGTGATCTCCTCCCAATCGGGGTTGCTGAATTCCTTCAGCCGCTCATCGGGCGCAAACTCTCCCATACGGGCGGGCTTTGCGAAACGGTTCCACGGGCAAACATCCTGGCATATGTCACATCCGAAAATCCAGTTGCCGAATTTCCCCCTTACCTCCTCCGGGATCGCCTCCTTCAGCTCGATGGTATAGTAGCTGATGCACTTGCTCCCGTCCACCTCGTAAGGCTCGGAGATGGCATCCGTAGGACAGGCGTCTATGCAGCGGGTACAGGTACCGCAATAGTCTTTCACCCCTTCGTCAGGCCACAGCTCCAGGTCGATGATCAGCTCCCCGATAAAGAAAAAGCTGCCGATATCCCTATTAATCAGATTTGTATGTTTTCCTACCCATCCCAGCCCGCTTTTTTCAGCCCACGCCTTGTCCATTACGGGAGCCGAGTCTATGAAAACCCGCCCGCCTACCTCGCCGATACGCTCGTTTATTTCGGCAAGAAACACCTTCAGACGCGTCCTGATCACCTCGTGGTAATCCTTCCCGTAGGCATATTTGGAAATTTTGTAGGAGTCCGTTCCCTCAGGCAATTTTTCTTCCGGGTAGTAGTTGAAAAGCACGGACACCACCGACCTGGCCCCGTCGACCAGCAAGGTCGGATCCAGGCGCTTGTCGAAGTGATTGCTCATCCAGGCCATCTGTCCCTGGTAGTTCCGCGACAGCCAGGATTCCAGCCGGGCGGCATGCTCCTCCAGGAACCCCGCCGCCGAGATGCCGCAATATTCGAACCCGGCTTCCCGGGCAATGGACTTCACCAGCCGGCTCCGCTCCTGAAGAATAAAATCCTTTACTACCATAGCAGCCAAAGATACGATCCGAATGACACACAATGCCAAGTTGTCAGCTATTTTCACCCTGGCAAACTAATTTAGCTACCATTACGGCAGTGAATTGTATGACTTATATAAGTAATCATGGCGGACAACACTCAAAATAATCCCAAAAAAAACATAGAAGATCCAGAAAACTTACTGCCGACTGACAATCAGGCGCAAACGCAGCAGGACCAGCCGGCTGACCAGACGGAGGTGCTGAAAAACGAGGTAGCGGAGCTGAAAGACAAATACCTGAGGCTGTATGCAGAATTTGAGAACTTCCGCAGGCGTACCGCCAAAGAAAAGGTGGACACCATCCTGACGGCCAACGCAGAGCTGATCAAAACGATTCTCCCGGTCGTGGACGACTTTGAGCGCGCCTTGCCTTCCTTTGAGGCCACTACAGAAATAGAGCCCCTCAAAGAAGGGGTAAACCTGATCTATCAAAAGCTGATCCGGACGCTCGAAAGCAAGGGATTGAAAGCCATGGAGGCCGGCGGGCAGCCGTTTAACGAAGAGATTCACGAATCCATTGCACAATTCCCGGCCACTTCCGACGACATGAAGGGAAAAGTAATCGAGGAAACGGAAAAAGGATACTACCTGAACGACAAGGTCATCCGGTATGCCAAGGTAGTGGTGGGCGTATAATTCAACGGGGTATCCCGCTGATGCCCGGGCCTTACTGAGTCACAACAGCCTCCGAAATAAATATTACATTCAAGAACAATGGCACAAAAAAGAGATTTTTATGAGATTCTCGGGATCGCCAGGTCAGCCACAGCCGATGAAATCAAAAAGGCTTACCGGAAACTGGCTATAAAGTTTCATCCCGACAAAAATCCCGGGGATCACACCGCTGAGGAGAAATTCAAAGAGGCTGCGGAGGCATACAGTGTCCTCAGCGATCCGGAAAAAAGGAGACGTTATGACCAGTTCGGGCATGCCGGCGTGGGAGGCGCATCCGGGGGAGGAGGTTTCGGAGGCGGCTTTACCATGGACGACATCTTTTCCCAGTTCGGGGACATTTTCGGCGACAACAGCCCCTTCGGCGATTTTTTCGGCGGCAGGAACGGCAACGGCTCCAGGGTAAGGAAAGGATCGGACCTCAGGATCAAGCTGAAGCTCGATCTTGCGGAGGTAGCCAATGGCGTGGAAAAGAAAATCAAGGTAAAACGCTATATATCCTGTAGCACCTGTAACGGCAACGGCTCGAAAAACGGGACATCACTTTCCAATTGTGCCACCTGCAACGGTTCGGGGCAGGTCAGGAAGGTAGTCAATACCATGCTGGGCCAGATGGTGTCCACCAGCACCTGTCCTACCTGTAACGGGGAAGGAAAGATCGTAAAGGAACGCTGCGAAGTATGCGCCGGGGAAGGCCGGATGCTCCAGGAAGATATGATCACCCTGAATATACCGGGCGGTGTGGGCGAAGGAATGCAGCTGTCGATGTCCGGCAAAGGGAATGTGCCTGCGCGGGGCGGTGTGGCGGGCGACCTGCTCATCGTCATCGAAGAGGAGGAAGATCCGCAGCTGAAACGCGACGGCAACAACGTCGTGTACGACATGCACCTCAGCTTTGTCGATGTGGCGCTGGGCACCTCGGTCGAAATCCCGACCATCGACGGCAAAGCCAGGATCAATATCGAGCCGGGGACGCAGGCAGGCAAAATACTGCGCCTGAAAGGCAAAGGCATCAAAGACCTGAACAGCTACGGAAGAGGCGATCAGCTTGTCCACGTCAATGTATGGACCCCGCAAACGCTTTCCTCCGACGAGAAAGAGGTCCTCGAGAAGCTGAGAGACTCCCCCAACTTCCATCCGAAGCCGGGCAAAAATGAAAAAGGTTTTTTTGACAAAATGAAAGACTTCTTTCATTGACGCAGACCCTATCTGGCAGGGCCGGTATAGCAAGGTGCTATACCGGCCTTTTTTATTTTACGCAGGCGCGTCCCGGCAACTGTTTGACATTAAGCCCGATGCCGGCACCTGCCGCCGGCATAACGGGTACCGCCTTTTTTTATTCGATAACTTATTCCCGGGATAGCCCGGACCTGTCCGGGGATTTGTTTAACTTTGTATCCCGTAATCATAGAAATATAGCAACCGTCTTATGGCTTCTGACAAGCGAAAGACCGCTAAGTACATTTTCGTTACGGGCGGCGTCACTTCATCCCTGGGCAAGGGCATCATTGCCTCCTCTCTTGCTAAGCTACTGCAATCCAGAGGTTTATCTGTAACTATCCAGAAATTCGACCCTTATATCAATGTCGACCCGGGCACACTCAATCCCTACGAGCACGGGGAATGCTATGTGACCGACGACGGGGCGGAGACAGACCTGGACCTCGGCCACTACGAACGCTTTCTCAACGTACCTACCTCCCAGGCCAACAACGTCACCACCGGCAGGATTTATTACAACGTGATCATGCGCGAGCGCCGTGGCGACTTCCTGGGAAAAACCGTCCAGGTCGTGCCGCACATCACGGATGAAATCAAGCAAAACATGCTTTTGCTCGGGCAGTCAGGTGACTACGACATCGTGATCACCGAGATCGGCGGATGCGTGGGCGATATAGAATCGCTTCCTTTTACGGAGGCGGTAAGACAGATCAAGTTCGAGCTCGGCGAAAAAGATACCCTGATCATTCACCTGACGCTGATTCCCTATCTCAGCTCTGCCTGTTAGCTAAAGACAAAGCCCACCCAACACTCGGTCAGGATGCTGCAGGAGTCCGGGATCCAGCCCGATATCCTGGTGTGCAGAACGGAGCACCCGCTGCCGGACGAGCTCAGGAAAAAAGTGGCGCTCTTCTGTAATGTGCAGGTCAACTCGGTGATCGAGGCCCGGGATGCGGAAACGATATACGACGTCCCGCTCTACATGAAAAAGGAGCGCTTGGACCAGCGCGTATTGTACATGCTGGATATTTACAACGACCGCGACGCGGAGCTGGAGTCCTGGGAAGCATTTATTGCCCGTCTGAAAAACCCGAAATACACGGTCCGGATCGGTCTTGTCGGCAAATACGTGGAGCTTCACGATGCCTATAAATCGATCGTGGAGTCATTCATCCATGCCGGGGCCGCCAACCAGTGTAAGGTAAATATCGAATGGATCCATTCGGAGTCTCTTACCCCGGACAACGTTACCGAAAAGCTCACCGGGCTGGATGGCGTGCTCGTGGCGCCGGGATTCGGCGAAAGGGGCATCGAAGGAAAAATCGCAGCGATCAGGTATGTAAGGGAAAAGGGGATTCCTTTCTTCGGCATTTGCCTGGGTATGCAGATGGCGGTCATAGAATACGCCCGCCACGTACTCGGCCTCGACGATGCGCATTCGGTTGAAATGGACAGCCAGACCCCACATCCCGTCATCAACCTGATGGATGCCCAGAAAGACATTACGGACAAAGGCGGCACCATGCGCCTGGGCGCTTATACCTGCAAAATAAAAAAGGACACGCTGGCTTACAAAATCTACGGCAAGACATCCATCAAGGAACGGCACCGGCACCGGTACGAGTTCAACAATGACTACCTCAAGGCCTTTGAGGACAGCGGCATGACCGCGTCGGGCATCAACCCGGACAACCAGCTGGTAGAGATGATCGAGCTGCCCTCGCACCCTTTCTTTATTGGCGTGCAATTTCACCCGGAACTGAAAAGCACGGTGATGAACCCTCACCCGCTTTTTGTAAATTTTGTCAAGGCGGCCCTGGCCTATTCGCTTCGTCAGAAAACGACTGCGTAATAACCACTGCCGGTTACAGAGGGTCGCCGTGGTTCCCGCCTGAGCGGCCGGGGACCCTCTCCTTTCTTTTTACGCCCGTCCATCCGGATTGTTCCTTTTCAAAAGCTCCATTCTAAAAAAACTCATTAACTTTGTCCCCTCTTTAGCGGACAGGCTCCTGGTCTGTCCCGGACAACAGGAG
>JBEBSO010000241.1:0-6054 GCA_040394275.1 Telluribacter sp. | reverse complement strand
GGAGCGCGCCCGAGATCAGCTTGGCATAGTTCCAATACTCGGGGTTAAACTTATAGGACAATCCTTCGATGGTGGTCTTGTAGCCGCGCTGGTTTTTATACTGGAAATCGTACCTGGAGCTTCCATCGGCCTCCCGGCTCTTGATGATCAGGCCGTTGTTCACCCACCTGGGGATCAGGATCCCGTCCTCATCGTCGGAGAAACCCGTAAAAATCTCGTAAGGCCTTCCGTCGATCAGCCCGATGAAAGCAATCCATTTGTCCTTGTTATTCTGAAAACGCACCACATCCGCTTCCAGCACGGCGGGCCGGACCAGCGGGAAAGGCGTCGCTCCTGCCCCTGCCTCCGGCTCCTCTTTCTTCCCGGAGGCAGCCACCAGCACCCCCGACCTCGATCCGTCCCGGTATACGGTCACGCCTTTACAGCCGACCTTCCAGGCCTCCACATAGCATTGCTCCACGGTTTCCTCGGTGACGTCGCCCGGCATATTGATCGTCACGCTGATCGAGTGATCCACCCATTTCTGGATCGCGCCCTGCATCCGCACCTTGCTGAGATAGTCCACGTCGTTGGACGTCGCCTTGTAATAAGGAGAAGCCCTGACCAGGTCATCCAGCTCGCGCTGGGAATAGTTGACCGTGGTGTCGTACCCGTTCGCCTGCATCCATTGCTTAAAGCCATGGTGGAACACGATGTATTCCTCCCAGGAGTCACCCACTTCATCGACAAAATCGACCCGGACACCTTTGTCGTTGGGATTGACCTTCCTCCTCCGCTTGTATACCGGCAGAAATACCGGCTCGATGCCTGACGTCGTCTGGGACATCAGGCTGGTGGTGCCTGTCGGGGCAATGGTCAGCAGGGCAATATTGCGCCTCCCGTATTTCGTCATCTGCGCATACAGCCCGGGATCTTCCGCTTTCAGGCGCAGCACGAAAGGATTGTCTTTCTCCCGCTCCGCATCGTAAATAGCAAAGGCTCCCCTTTCTCTTGCAGTCCTGACCGAAGCGCGGTACGCCTCCAGGGCCAGCGTCTTATGCACCCCGACCGAAAACGCGGTGCCCTCTTCGCTGCCGTAGCGCAGACCGAGGGCTGCAAGCATATCCCCTTCGGCGGTAATCCCGATCCCCGTCCTTCGTCCCTCCTCCGCCTTTTTGCGGATGGCCAGCCAGAGATTCTTTTCGGTACGCTTCAGCTCCTCGTCTTCCGGGTCTTCCACTATCTTTTGCAGGATGGCATCCACCTTTTCCAGTTCGAGATCGATGATGTCGTCCATGATCCGCTGGGCCGCGTTTACATGCGTTTTAAAGAGGTCGAAATCAAATTGCGCCTGTTTGGTAAAAGGATTTTTAACGTAAGAAAAAAGGTTGATGGCCAGCAGCCGGCAGGAATCATATACACATAGGGGTATCTCTCCGCAGGGATTGGTCGACACCGTCCGGTAACCCAGGTCGGCATAGCAATCAGGCAGCGACTCGCGGAGAATCGTATCCCAGAACAAGACACCGGGTTCGGCGGATTTCCAGGCATTGTGAATGATTTTCTTCCATAGTCGCCGGGCATCTATCGTTTTGGCATACAACGGCTCGGCGCCGTCCACGGGATACTGCTGCCGGTAGTCGCTTCCCGTTTCGGCTGCCCGCATAAAATCATCGTCCACACGCACGGAAACATTGGCGCCCGTCACTTTTCCCTGCTCCATCTTGGCGTCGATGAAATCTTCGGCGTCAGGATGCCTGATGGAAACCGAAAGCATCAGCGCTCCCCGGCGCCCGTCCTGGGCGACTTCCCGCGTCGAATTGGAAAAGCGCTCCATGAAGGGTACGAGCCCGGTGGAAGTCAGGGCCGAGTTTTTGACCGGTGAGCCCTTGGGACGGATACCCGAAAGATCGTGCCCCACGCCCCCTCTTCTTTTCATCAGCTGGACCTGCTCCTGGTCGGTCTTCATGATGCCGCCGTAGGAGTCGGAAAAACCGGCATTCCCGATCACAAAGCAATTGGACAAAGAGGCGATCTGGAAGGGGTTGCCGATCCCGGTCATCGGGCTTCCCTGCGGTATGATGTACCTAAACCCCTGCATCAGCACAAAGATCTCCTCCTCCGGCATGGGATGCGGATACCTTGCTTCCATCCGGGCGATCTCCGCGGCGATCCTCCGGTGCATATCGTCGGGGGTCCGCTCATAAATCAGGCCGGCAGAATCCTTCAGGGCATATTTGTTGACCCAGACACGTGCGGCCAGGTCATCGCCCCTGAAATATTCCAGCGTCGCTTCATAGGCTTCTTCCGCGCTGAATGTACCGGCGACTTCGGGTTCGAATAAATCCTTCATAAGCTACTTTTTGCAAACTTAAAGACAAAAATTGCGCTAAAAATATAATTCAGATCACACTTTTTTAATTCCTGGAATATAAAATGTTTTCCCAAAAAAAATGTAACTTATTTACTATAAATATTTTACGGAAATGAAAATACAGAAAAGTCAGCAATATTTTAAAAGAACAGGAAATAAAACCGAATTAAAAAGGCAATAAACATCAAATCATACTTACCCGCCTCCCCCCCCCCGGTCCTGCCTTTTTTCCCCGGCCGCGCCAGTAGCTTCCGGCTTAAAAAGAACGGTCTGCCATACCGTTTTTGCAGTGCTATACGTTTTGTTAATGAAATGTTAAGAAAAATGACAATCGTCAGACTTTTGAAACTTTTCCACCTGATAATTGCTTGTTTAATGCAGCCATCCGCCCGAGGCGGCGGGATACGGAAATTCAAGGACGGTTCTGTAAATTACTATAAATGAGTGCTATTAGAATATGGACGGCGGCGCTCGTGCTGCTCTCCCTGCCCACCTTTTCCCAGATAAATTCTTTACAGGACTGTATACAATATGCTTTAGAGCATCATGCCGATATACGGCAGGCTCAGCTGGACGAACAGATTACCGACCGTACGATCCGGAGCAAGCTTGCCGACTGGTATCCCCAGGTCAACCTCAATTTCAACCTGCAGCATTACCTGCAGCTGCCCGTATCCATTTTCCCGGATTTCACCAACCCGTCTTCGGGCATCAGGCGGGAAGTACAGACCGGTGTGGCCAATTCCTCGACGGCAGCGCTGTCACTCAACCAACCCATGTTCAACCGGGATGTGCTGCTGGCCTACCGGACCTCCCGTGACATCCGCAACCAGGCAGTGCTTTCTACGAAAAACAGCCGCATCAACCTCACCGCTTCCGTCAGCAAGACGTATTACGACGTGCTGCTCACCCAACAGCAGATCCGGATCATCGATACCGACATCACCCGGCTGGAGAGGGGGCTGAAAGATGCGACGCACCAATACAATGCCGGGATCGTGGATAAAACCGACTACATGCGGGCGACGATCGCGCTGAACAATTCCAAAGCCTCCCGCCGAAGCGCCGCCGAGCTCCTGAAAGCCAAGTATGCGGCGCTGAAAAACCTGATGGGCTATCCCACGGAAGACCCGCTTGACGTACAGATGGATTCCCTGTCCGTTTACCGGGAAGCCTTCCTGGATACTACTTCCGCCCTCGATTACAACGATCGTGTAGAGTACCAGCTGCTCACCACCCAGAAAAGCCTCCGGGAAAGCGAGCTGACTTACAACCGGAACAGCTACCTGCCCACCGTATCGGCGTTCCTGAATTACAATTACGTGTTTCAAAACCAGAAATTCAGCGATCTGTACGGGCGGGCATTTCCCAATTCCCTGTTCGGGCTGACGCTCGCCTACCCGATTTTCCAGGGAGGGAAACGCCACCACAACATCAAGATAGCGGAGCTCCAGCTCCACCGCATCGATTGGGATTTTGCCCGCCTCCGCAATGCGATCCATGCAGAATACGAGCAATCGCTGGCCAATTACAAAAGCAGCCTCTACAACTACCAGGCGCTTAACGAAAATCTCGGGCTGGCCAGGGAGGTATATCAGGTGATCCAGCTCCAGTACAAATCGGGGGTAAAAACCTACCTGGATGTAATCATCGCCCAAAACGACCTCCAGATTGCGCAATTCAACCACCTCAATGCGCTTTACCAGCTGCTGAGCAGCAAGATCGACGTAGACAAATCGAAGGGAAACATCCGGTAACCGACCGGATTACAGGCCGCAGCAAGCCTGCCGGCAGACAAACCAGGGACAGATAAAACATTGCAAACCGGGCCAATAGGAAATTTTTATACAGATGAAAAAACTAATTTACAGCCTAAGCGCAGCCACGCTGATTGTTACCCTCTTTTCGTGCGGAAGTAAAGACAAGCCTGCACAGGCGGCCATGCCTCCCGTAGCTGTGTCCACCGCCACGGCCAAGCTCGGAGATGCCACCTATTTCGAGGAGTATCCCGCCGCCGTTACCCCTTTAAAGCAGCTGGATATCGTGGCCATGGCCAACGGGTACGTCACGGGGATTTTCTTTACAGACGGGCAGAAAGTAAAAAAAGGCCAGAAGCTGTACCAGATCGACCAGGATCAGTACCAGGCAGGCATCGACCAGGCGCAGGCCGACCTCAACACGGCGATAGCCAACGAAAAGCGTGCGCAGAAAGATGCGGACCGGTACATAGAGCTCGATAAAAACGATGCAATCGCCAGGCAGGTGCTCGACAACGCGCTGGCCGCGCTGGAAGCCGCCCAGATGCAGGTAAAAGGCGCCAGGGCTGCCGTGGAGAGATCACGGGTCGGGCTTCGCTATTCTTCGATCACCGCACCTTTCAGCGGCACGATGGGGATCTCCCTGGTGCGTACCGGCGCGCTGGTGTCATCGGGACAGACCCTGCTCAATACGCTGTCTACCGACGACCCCATGGCTGTCGACGTACCGGTGGGTCAGAAGGAGATTCCGCGCTTTACGCAGCTGCTCAACGCAAGGCCTTCCGCTTCCGACTCCCTCTTCAGCCTGGTTCTGCCCGACGGCAGCCTCTACGCCTACCATGGCAGAATCGAGCTGCTCGACCGGGCGGTAAACCCGCAGACCGGTACCATCAAAGCCCGTTTCGTCTTTGCCAATCCGCAGGGTATGCTGAAGGCAGGTATGGCTGCCAGCCTGCGGATGAAAAGCAGCTCCGCCGAAAAATCCCTGCTCATCCCCTACAAATCGGTGGTCGAGCAAATGGGAGAATATTTTGTATACCTGGTGCAGGGCGATAGCGTCGTGCAGCGGAATGTCACCCTGGGCGCCCGGATCAGCGACCGGGTCACCGTCAGATCCGGGCTGGACGCCTCTGCCGAGATCGTGACCGAAGGAGTTCAGAAGCTCCGCAACGGATCCAGGATAAGCAGGAATCAATAGGGAGCTACGCCGGCAGCGCTGCTGCCCGGCCCCGTATTTTCTTTACTCAAACCAATCGACTATACCTGAATGTTTGCAAACCGCTTTATCAACAGACCGATACTGGCCATTGTCATCTCTCTGGTGATTCTGATTGTGGGTACCCTCGCGCTGGTCAACCTGCCGGTGAGCCAATACCCGAAAATCACGCCGCCGACGGTGACCATCACCGGCAATTTTACGGGTGCGGACGCCTCGACCGTCGAGCAGACCGTCACCACTCCTATCGAGACCCAGGTAAACGGGACGCCCGGCATGACCTACATGTCCAGCAACAGCACCAGCGACGGGCGGACGACGATCAACGCGGTGTTTGAAGTAGGGACGAACGTGGATATCGCCGCCCTGGACGTGCAAAACCGGCTGAGCGTGGCTACGCCGCAGCTCCCGACAGAGGTCACCAGGCTGGGACTTACCGTCCGGAAACGTAACCCGACCATGCTGATGCTGATCGCGCTGTACTCCCCCAACAAAACACATGGAATTACCTATCTGGATAATTACGCCAATATTTTCCTTAAAAATAATATCCTGCGGGTGGATGGTGTGGGTGATGTATTCAGCCGGGCCGATGATTTCAGTATGCGCGTCTGGCTAAAGCCCGATAAGATGGCCCAACTGGGTCTCAGCACCAATGAAGTGATCGGCGCGCTGCAGGAACAAAACCTGCAGGTCGCTGTCGGCTCCGTAGGCGCACCACCGCAGCA
>JBEBSO010000240.1:0-6113 GCA_040394275.1 Telluribacter sp. | reverse complement strand
TCCCATTTCATGAATGGCCATTCCCAGGTAGGTTCCCCTGTCGTAGGTGGTTACATTTTTTACGCCTGACCTTTCCAGCATCTCGGCGGCATCGTTTTTCATGTCGATCCGCATTTTTTGCTCATTTTCGCGCAGGTCTGCATCGAACACGACGGTAGGTATGCCCCATTTGTCGGTTTTACTCCTGTTGAGGTACATATGGTTTTCGTGGTAGGGGAGCGTCTCGCCGAAGCCGCCGAGGCCGATGGTCCATTTGCCGGGGCGCGTCAGCTCCTCCTTGAAATCAGCACCGAAGGCCAGCTCGGCGACATTCCTGCTCCAACCCTCGCGACTCCCGCCTCCCTGGTAGCCGAATCCCCGGAGGTAATCCCGCTTGTCGTTGCCAAAGTTGCGGTAGCGCGGTATGTAGATCCCGTTTGCCCTGCGGCCGAAATAGTAGGTATCCAGACCACCTTCCCACACACCGTTGGCGCCGGTACGGAAATGGTGGTCCATCAGGTTGTGCCCCAGCTCGCCCGAATCGTTGCCGAGCCCGTTGGGAAAGCGGTGGGATACCGAGTTGAGCAGCACCACGGTTGAGCCGATAGCGCTGGCGCAGACAAAAATGACTTTGGCGAAAAATTCACGTTCCTGCAGCGTGACCGAGTCGATGACCTTTACGCCCCTGGCTTTTTTCCCCGCTTCGTCATACATGATTTCTTTGACGACCGAGTCGGGGCGAAGGGTCAGCCTGCCGGTTTTCATCGCCGGGGGCAGGGTGCTTGACTGCGTGCTGAAATAGGCGCCGTAGGGGCAGCCCAGCGAACACCTGTTGCGGTACTGGCAGGGGGATCTGTTGCCGGCCAGCTGGGCAGGGGTGGCCTGCGACAGGTTGGCTACCCGGCCGATGGTCATGACGCGTCCCGGAAATTCCTTCTCCAGCCGCTTGCGTACCTCTTTTTCGACAAAGTACATGTCCATCGGCGGGAGGAACTCACTGTCGGGAAGTTGGGGAAGCCCCAGCTTTTCACCCGATATCCCCACGTGCTTTTCCACGTAGGAGTACCAGGGGGCGATGTCCTTGTACCGGATGGGCCAGTCTACGGCGATGCCTTCCTTCAGGTTGGCTTCGAAATCAAGATCGCTCCACCGGTACGATTGCCGCCCCCACATGATCGATTTTCCGCCGACGATGTCGGGCCGGTACCAGTCGAACCTTTTCTTTTCCTCGTAGGGGGAGTCCATATCGTTCATCCAGTATTTTTCCGTCATCTCGTTATAGGGATAGTCCCTGGAGAGGAAAGGATGGGTTTCTTTCTGCTTTACCGTCAGCCGCCCGTTGTACTTCGACTGCCACGGATCTTTCATGGCGTTTTCGTAGCCGGTAATGTGGTCCAGCTGCTTCCCCCTTTCGAGCATCAGCACCCTGAGCCCTTTTTCTGTAAGTTCTTTTGCCGCCCAGCCGCCGGATACTCCCGATCCGATGACTATCGCATCGTAGGTAATGTCTTTTACTGCGTCAATATTCAGATTCGCCATTGTTCGTCAAGTAGTTTAATATTTTCTTTCCTTTCCTGCGGGCCGTGTCAGAGCGCCCAGGTTTTTTGTTCCCTGGTGAGCGGGTAGCTGCCGATAAACTTGCCCGGCACAGGTAAGTATTCCAGCGCCTGCGTCGCGCCTATTTCGGAAGTGAAATACCCGGTTACGGTCAGCGATTTCATGGTCAGGAAGAAAGATCGGTCTGATTCGGCGCTTCTTTTCACTATCTCGGTTTTCTGAACGGAGCTGAGCTGTTCAAAGGCCTTTCCGTAGGTCGAGACGGCGTCTTTCCGGAGGTTTTCCAGGCCGGAGAAAAATTTTTCCTGGTCTGCAAGTAGATAGCAGTCGCTGACTACTCTTATAATAAATTTCTGGACGCCTGCTTCTTTGGCGCCCGGTGTGCCGGTGGCGGGAATGATGACATCGGCGATCTCTGCCAGAAGCCGTTCCTGTTCGGGGGTGACTTCGACGGAGGGGCCGAAGTTTGTCTTTTCACCCATGGCTCCTGCGATAATCGGTGCAGAAACAGCCCCGCCCAGCATCAGCGTGAGCCTTTGAATAACCTCTCTACGGTTCATTTGGGAGTAGTAAGTTAACAATGAAATACGCAGTCATATTGCGTAAAGCCTAAAATAACTTACAATAGTAATCTATTTTGCGGTGTATTGCAATCGCCTTTTTTTGTGAAATTTTTAAATCCCGGTTTTGTCCTGTTTTCCGGGGAGAAGCTGTTGCCGTCCTTTCCGTGAGGCGCGGGGGAGGAGAGGCGGGGAGCGTTTTTTAACCTGTTTGAAATGAGCAGGTTTGCGGGATCAAGCCTGATTCTTTGGTTCTCCCGGTATACTGCCCGGCTGACATCCCCGAGGAAATGGTATAAAAAAGGCCATCCCAGTAGTCTGAGATGGCCTTCTTCTATTTGTTTCCGGGGACTATTTGTCCCACCAGACGGGATCTTTCAATGTTTCGTCGCTGCCCATTTTCCGGGTTTGCTCGCCGTTGGTCATCAGCTCCGATTCGGGGTACATAAACCGCAGTGGCCGGGCGTTTGGTGTGGGCGCGCCGAGCGAAACCGGGATGGCCGGGTAGCCCGTGCGGCGGAATTCACTCCAGGCCTCGATGCTGTTGATGCCGGTCAGCGCCAGCCATTTCTGCTCGATAATGGCCTGGGTTTTATTGGCTACCTTATCGAAGTTGACGAGTGCCTGCTCGTTGTAGGCGGTAAATTCTGTAGCAGGTACTTCCATATATTTAAAGGATTCCTGTATGCCCTGCTCGTAAAGCGTCCTGGCGGCACCGAAGATCCACCCGCGCTGCGCGGCTTCCGCCTGCAGGAAAAGGCTTTCAAAAGATCCCAGCAGCACCGAAGCCTGGGTAGAGCTTTTGAAGATGGCGGCCGGCCGGCTAGCATTTTCGTTGGGGCCCTTGAAGGCGGAGGTGGAGGCCCTGGCATACTCCGGACGTGATGCGTCGGGGTTTCCGAACAGCACCCCTTTGTAGGCTCCGTTGACGGCCACGTAAAGGTTAGCCAGGCGCGGATCGTTCCTTTCTTCATACTGGCTGATCAGGAATACCGTCGGGCGGATGTCCTCCCGGTTGGCTACACTGGCGCCCTGCACGTTGCGGTAATAGCTTTCCCAGAGCGGGTTGAGCTTGCCGGAAGTATTCAGGTACCCGGGCTGTACCAGGGCGCTTTCGCCTGTGCCCAGGAAGCCGCTTCCTTCCTGCTGGATTTTCTGGAATTCACCGGTAATGTAGGAGGCCTGCTCGCTTACCTGGCTCTGGCGGACCAGCGCACGAAGCTTGATCGTGTTGCCGAATTTCGCCCAGAGGGTTTTGTTGCCCTTGAAGATGATATCGTCAGCCCCTGCTTCCGTTCCCGCCGGCGTCGACTTGATGTCTTCAATACCCTCCGAGATCAGGTTCAGTGCTTTCGTATACACATCCTTGCCGCTTTCGTAACGGGGAGCGAGGTTTCCGGTGCCCTGCAGCGCTTCCTCGAAGGGAACGCCGTCGTAGACGTCTACCAGGCGGAGAAAATGCCAGCCCTGCATGATTTTGGCTACGCCGAGGTAGAACGGTGCGTTTTTGGCTTCGGCCTCGTCGCGGATCAGCTGGTAGTACAGCAGTGTGTTATAGTTGTTTTCCCAGATATGGATCCCGTCCCGCTGGTGGCGGATTTCCGGGCCGTTGTACGTCTTCAGGTCGATAAAGGCGCCCACCGCTTCATTGGTGGATCCCCAATAGCCTCCCCAGAAGGCGCCGACCTGGTTGTGAAGACCGCTTTCCAGGTTGACCGACGAGACCAGCGCGGCAGGGAGCTTTGCGCTCAGCTGCAGGGTCGATGCGCCCGGAGCATTCGGGTTGTTGTTGACATCCAGGAAATCGTCGCAGGAGGACAGGCAGAATACGCTGGCTGTGGCGACTACAAACGGGATAATTTTTTTAATATTCATCTTTCAGATTTTTTTCAGTTTCTGCTGCTGTATCAGCGGGGGTATCCCGGGGCGGCTCAGGCCGTGGAGGGAAATCCTGCTGTACAGCGCCTTTTTTCACAATTCAACAATTCAGAAGGAGACATTCAGGTTAAATCCGTAGGTACGGAACGGAGGCACCTGGCGAAAGCTGACATAGCCGTCGGTATTGTTATAGAGATATTCCGGATCTCCGTGGTCATTGTCTTTGTGCCGGATGATGAACAGGTTGGTGGCGACCAGGCCGATGCTCGCTTCGCTGATGAATTTCTGGCCGTTAAGCAGGCTTTTCGGCAGCGCATAGCTGAGGCTTAATTCGCGGAGCTTGAAGAAGTCTGCCTTGGCCATGGTGTTGCTCTGTACGGCGCTCTGGCGGTTCCAGAATGCCCTGTCGGCGCTGCTGGTTTTCAGGCTGGTGTTTTCCTCGTAGACGCCTTCCGAAACTTTGATCACCGAATTGGGCCATACGAACGGCTGACGGTCGTTGGTGGCGGTAATGGGGTGGGTTCCTGTCTGGTACATGGCCGGGATGATTTCGGAATACAGCCATCCGCCCATGCGCCAGTCAAACTGGGCGCCCAGGGTAAATCCTTTGAATTTGACCTGGGTGCTGAGCCCCATCAGGTAGGGAGGTATCAGCGTCCCCACTGTATCCGGGTTGGCGGCGATGATCGGGTCGCCGGTGGTGGCATCTACCACGACACGTCCCTGGGGATCCCTTTCGTAGTCGCTGACGAGCAGGGTCGGGTAAAGCTTTCCTTTGATCGCATAAGACTGCCTGAAGTTGTTACGTGACGTGGCTCCCCCGTACAGCTCGCGGACTTTTGTTTCGATATAGGTGAAGTTGAATCCTACGTTCCATTTGACGGCGGCGTTGCGTACCACATCCCCGTTGATCCCCAGCTCTATCACACTGTTGGTTACCTTGCCCGCGTTGATGATGGCCGAATTAAACCCCGTTGCCCGGGAAGTATTGGCGTCGAGGATCTGACCGTTCGAATTGGAGAATACATAGGCCCCGTCAAAATTCAGGCGGTTGTTGAAAAGCCCGAGCTGAACCCCGGTTTCAAACGAGGTAACGAATTCAGGCCTGATGTTCGGGTTGGGATCGGAAAGGCCCGGGTAGAAGCCCGACAGGTTGCCGAACGGGAACCCGTTGCTCTGGGTGTACGGGTTGTCGAGCTTGTAGGGCGTCAGCGTCACGTTACCCGTTTTGTTCCAGGAAGCGTATACTTTGGCGAAGGAAACCGACCTGTTTTCTTTCAGGAAGGAAAATACTTCCGTAGGAAGGAAAGAAACACTCACGCCCGGGTAGAAATAAGACCTGTTCTCGGGGCTCAGCACGGAGACCCAGTCGTTGCGCCCGGTGAGGGTCAGGTAAAGGAACTGGTCGTAGCCGGCGGTAAATTCTCCGTAGGCAGCCACTGAACGGTATTGCTCGAGCCTTACGCTCCCGCGCAGCTCACCTACCCGGCTGTCGGGGTTGAACAGTTCGGGATACAGCAGGTTGGCGGATCCTACCGATGTGGTTTTCTTGTTGTCTACGCGGGTATTTTGTCCCAGGATCAGGCGGGTGCTGATTTTGCCGAAATCTTTGTTGAAGGTCAGGATAAGGTCGCTGTTTACGCGGCGGTAGCTGTTGTTGCCGTCATCGACCGTTCCCACCACGTTACGGGTACCGGGCGCTTCAAATTTGCCTACTGTGCTGCGGGTCTCGCCCAGCTGGCTGAATAAACCGATCCGGTAAAGGGCTTTGAACCAGGGCGTCACCTGGTAGTCCAGGTCGATTTTCCCGTTGAAGGTCTGTTGCTTCAGGCCGTTGCGGGTATTGTCGATCTGGAAATAGGGGTTGCGGACCCAGGTAGCCACCGGGGTAAAATAGTTGAGCGGGTTACCCTGCGAAAGCGGGTTGCGCCAGTCGCGGATCACGCTGTAATCGAAGTTGGCCGGGTAACGGTAGGCGGCGATCCACGGTCCGTCGGGTGTGGTCTCGGTATCGTACGATACGTAGTTGGCATTGTAAGAGGTGCTCAGCTTGCCGAACCTGCGCGAGCCGTTAAACCGCAGGTTGATGCGGGTGCTTTCATCGCTGGGAATCACGCCTTTTACTTTGACATGCTGGGC
>JBEBSO010000239.1:0-6133 GCA_040394275.1 Telluribacter sp. | reverse complement strand
GGGAAATATCCGCCGCCGTCACGGTATTGTCTTCCACTATGAGGATATGCAGCGGGGGACCGCTGTTGACAAAGCCCGGCCGGACAGGCTGGCTGGAAAAAGAAGACTTATGGAAATCAGACATCGTTGAGGGAAATCCGGAGCGCTGCCGCCGGCACGGCAACACAGCAGGGTTGAGTTTCTACCTGCAAATATAACGGTTACCCTCCGAAGCCGCGATGATATGACGATGGAAACCGTCATCCAAACGCATTTATCTGTCGACTGTAACGAATGTAAATGCCGCAATACAAATACTTATCCGCAGAACTACCTGGTCCTGGCCTGAAGGTCGCGGGAAAACTGCTCCATTACCAGCCTTTGGGCAAGTGCATTGGGATGCCCGTCATGAGTTTGCTGGTATTGCCTGGACGGGAAGGGAAACAGCTTTGAGTAGTCAAAAAACCTAATGCCGCGTTCCGCCAGGTTCCTCCGGATAGGATCGCTTTCCGGAGTGCCCGGGTACAAGATGACATAAAAATCCGATGCAGGGAATTTGTTTCCGAAATCTTCCGCCGACTTTTTAATCAGATCAGCCGTGAACTTATAGTCTTTGTCCCGGTATTTAAGGGGGAAGTCCACCCGGAAATTCCGTCGGATATTGCTATCGAACAGCCACATGCCCGCTTTATATAGAAAGGGGTGATTGTCCCGGTACACGCCAGCAGGCTCGAGAGAAGATTTATCTATATCGGGGAAATATCCGTTGTAAAAGCTGATCCAGCCGGCCGACGGCGTATTCCTATTCACATGGTCAGTGATATACACATAAACCCCTATCCCCTTCTTTTCGGCGATCTGCTTTCCCAGTTCGAACTTATCAATCCAGGTAAGCATATGCCGCGTAGAATACCCGAAAAAGGCATAGTTGTAGGATCTAAATCCGGGATTAAGCTTTTCAAAATAATAAGGCATCGTTTCGTCGTCATTCAACCCGTCTCCAAAAGTGAATGAGCAGCCAAAAAATACGGCAAATTGATCCCGGGTGTTCACGCTGTCGATTACAGGTATTACCCTTCTGGAATATTGATCGGTATGGATGACCGCTTCCTGAACCGGCTTACCTTCGTGTGTTTTCACCCAATTAAATTCCATATCAGGTTTGGCGCGAAGCCCCAGGTCAGGGTCCAGGATATGACTGGATTCGTAATCCGGTCCCTCCAAAACCAGTTGATCCGATGTCTCGCTCTTTTTGGCAAGCAACGGCGCTATTTTGCCGAAAGCCCAATCGATCACGACTACGGAACCAATCAGAAAAATAAGCGACAACGAAAGATTCTGGACCCAGGAAGGCGCTTTCCCCAGTAATGTACCCGCAAATGACACGCCGGTAATCCAGGCAATAATGGTAAAGGAAATGGCAGGGATCGAGATATCTCTCCACACTCCGTCACCATTTCCGGTAAGCAATTCCAGGCCTAACAGACAAAGTGCAACAACTGTAATGCCGTAAACCAGCTTAGACGCGGTGTCGACGATTTTTGACCGGAACGGATTGGAGCCCATACTAAATGTCTAAAATGAGCGCAAATCTACCCATTTCTGATGAAATGAGCACGTGCGAAAAAAAAAAACGCGAACAAGCCATGAATATTTGAACCTGGTGTTCTATAATTTTAAAGTTCAAAGAGTTCCATAGTTGAATTTTGGAACTCTTTGTATACAGATGTAATTACGGTTACTGACGGCTTATCTCAGGTCGATCACTTCCGCACCCGGGAACATCCGGGCGTTGTACGTAAAAAAGCTGTCGTTTACGCCGGGGTTCTCCTGGAAGGAGTCTACCTTATAAGTGGTCTTCTGCCCGTTTTTCTGGAATACCGTCCAGCTCTTGGCGTTCCGGTCCGTCTTACCGACCACGATCTGCAGCTTGCTTACCTGGCCGCCGTTGCCTGTAGGCGTCAGCTCGACGGTTTCCACCGCCTGACCGCCGGACTTGCTTTCGCCGAGGTAAGCGTATTTGTACCCTTTTTTATAAATGGTATAGATTTTCGCCGGGTTGAAATCCCCCTGCTCTTCAGGATCATAATCCTGGATATTTACCTCGTTGGTCTCTTTGATATAGGTGGCCATCAGCTTCCCGTCATTCAGGATTTCCTGCCCCGCAATTTTCAGGCGAAACTTGGGTCCCTTTACCGTCGCCTCACCTTTCAGCGGAGACTGCCCCCCGGGCGTGTAGGTAAACAAAGCCTTGAAGGATTTCAGGGACTTGAACTTATCGCTCATTCCGTCCAGGACCGCCAGTGCTTTCTTATCGGTCTGGCCGTAGGCCCGAACAGAAAAAAGCTGGAAGCTAAACCCGGTCAGCGCAATCAAAACAATCAGATTCTTCTTCAACATTGTGTTTGTTTCTAAATTGAAAATAAAAGTGGTCAGGTCTGCCCCGGATCCGTCTCACCCACCGGCTACCTGCCGGTGTCCCCATAAAAGTTGGACAAAAATACCCGGAAAAAGTTTAACCCGTCACCGGCAGCCTTCAGGAGATGCCCAGGATGCGGAGCTGCTCCTCCACCCCGTCCAGGCTGCTGTAGAGCACTTCCCTGGCCTTGCTTCCGGTAAAAGGCCCGACCACGCCGATGACCTCCAGCTGGTCCATGATCCGGCCGGCCCGGTTGTAGCCCAGCTTCATCTTACGCTGGATCAGCGAGGTGCTTCCCTGCTGATGGGTCACCACCAACCTGGCCGCCTCCGCCAGCAGCGTATCAAAATCGTCGGTGTTGATTTCTGAATGGCCTTCTCCGCCTTCGTCCCCTTCAAACTCCGGAAGGGCATAGGCCTCGTCATATCCCCGCTGGTTGCCGATAAACTCACAGACTTCCTCTACCTCGTGGGTATCTATAAAAGGACACTGCAACCGCAGTAGATCCGAATTTACCGACAGCAGCATGTCTCCGGCACCCACCAGCTGCTCGGCGCCGCCTGCATCGAGAATGGTCCTGGAGTCGATCCCCGACGACACTTTGAAGGAGAGCCTCGCCGGGAAGTTGGCCTTGATCAGCCCCGTGATGATTTTTACGGAGGGCCGCTGCGTAGCGACCACCAGGTGTATACCTACCGCACGCGCCAGCTGGGCAAGACGGGCTATCGGCGTTTCCACCTCCTTACCGGCGGTCATCATCAGGTCGGCGAGCTCGTCGATCACCAGCACGATGTAGGGGAGATACCTGTGGCCCTTCTGCGGGTTGAGCTTTCGCTGAACAAACTTGACGTTGTACTCCTTGATGTTCCGGACCGTCGCTTCCTTCAGGAGGTCGTACCGGTTGTCCATCTCGATACAAAGTGAATTGAGGGTATATATTACCTTTTTCGTATCGGTGATAATGGCCTCATCCGTATTGGGCAGCTTGGCAAGAAAATGCCGTTCCAACCTGTTGAACAGCGTGAGCTCGACCTTTTTAGGATCGACCAGCACAAACTTCAGCTGCGCCGGGTGCTTTTTATAAATCAGTGAGGCCAGGATCACGTTCAGACCGACGGACTTTCCCTGCCCGGTGGCTCCCGCCATGAGCAGGTTCGGCATTTTGGCCAGATCTGCAATTTAGATCTCGTTGGAAATGGTTTTGCCCAGGACCACCGGAAGCTCGTAATTTGCCTTTTGAAAACGTTCGCTTTCCAGCACGGACCTCATCAATACCGTTTCCTTCTGCTTGTTGGGCACTTCGATCCCGATGGTACCCCGGCCGGGCATCGGTGCGATAATCCGGATCCCCAGCGCCGCAAGGCTCAGCGCGATGTCCTTTTCCAGGTTCTGGATCTTGGAAATACGCACGCCTGCTGCGGGGATGATCTCATACAAGGTAACCGTAGGCCCGATCGCAGCCTTGATCTTGTCGATATTGATCCCGTAGCTGGCCAGGGTCTCCACGATCCGGTTTTTGTTGGACTCCAGCTCTTCGCTGGACACTTTCTCCGTAGGGTCCGACCATGCCTCCTTCAGAAGGCCCAGGGTCGGGTACCTGTAAGCAGGCAGGTCAAGGGTCGGATCGTATTTACCGAACTCCCTCACCAGCTGATCGCTCAGGTCACCGTCTCCTTCGGCTGCGGCCATATGGCTCGCCGTAAGCAGAGAAGGAGATTCGTCCGGATCGATCTCCAGCTGTATACCCACCATCCGCTCCTCTTCCCTGGGGATTTCCGGCTCAGACTCCACAACAAGCGTGAAAGCCTCGGGCGGGGTATGGGTACGTACAGGCCTGGGATGGCTTTCTTCCGCCACGACCAGCTCCTCTTCCTCATCGTCGTACGTTGCCTCGGATGCGGGCTGCAGCGGCGGATCCCCTGCCTCTCCCTCCGCCTCTCCGGCTCCCGGCTCATCCGTTTCGTATTCCCCGGCATCCTCCGTACTCCTTCTCCGCCTGAAACGGAAATCCGTGACGTTGTGGAAAAAGATCAGGAAAAGAAAAAATGTAAATACAATGGGAAGGATGCTTCCCCATTTCAGCAGGCTGAACAAATACACGTTGACCGTGTACCCGAACCCACCGGAGAGATAGCCGAGACTCTCCTCGGCATTGCCCATCAGGACCAGGTACCCGAAGACCAGGCTGAGCCACAAAGTATAGAAAAGCAGTCTTTTCGTGTTGCGGCCCAGCGGCAGCAGCTCCGATTTGAAAAAAAGTTTCCAGCCGGCCATAAAAGGAATGACGGGCAAAAGCAGGGCTCCGACGCCAAACCACCTGAAGATAAACACATGCGCCGTCAGCGCGCCGAAGTAGCCGAAAAAGTTCTCGGTCAGCCTGCCGGCCTCCCGGATTCCCTCGTGTCCTGCGGTATCGAGCGCACTCTGGTCGCTGCTGCCCGTAAAAAAATAGGACAGGAAGGCGATTTCCATGACCATCCCGAGCAGCATAAAAAACACTCCCCAGGCAACAGGCGCCCCGGTTCCCGAAAAGAGCCGGTTCCAGTTGAAGGAAACCTTCCGGGCCGGCGGCCCCTGCTCCTTCCGCTCCTTTGCCTTGTAACGATTCTCCCTGGCCATCTTCTTAGCCCTTATACATGATTATGACGCATTTGCCTTTGCCATCAGTCCTTTACAGATCCGCTTCGCCATGCCCGGCCCCTCATAGATAAAACCGGAGTACACCTGTACGAGCGAAGCGCCCGCCCGGAGCTTTTCCGCAGCATCCGCAGGCGTCGCGATACCGCCTACTCCGATCACAGGAAAGGCATGATTTGATTTCCCGCAAAGATAACGGATTACTTCGGTTGACCGGTATGCGAGGGGCTTTCCGCTGAGCCCCCCCGCACCGGCTTTTTCTATTTCCCCTGCCGACGACTTCAGACCGCTGCGGTCAATCGTCGTGTTCGTTGCTATGACGCCGGCGATCCCCGTGCTTTTTACGATATCGATGATATCATCCAGCTGGGCATCCGTCAGGTCGGGGGCAATTTTGAGGAAAATGGGCTTGGACGCCGGCTTTTTCCCGTTCCTGTCCTGCAGCTCGTTCAGCAGCCGGGTCAGCGGCTCTTTTTCCTGCAACTCCCGCAGGCCGGGCGTGTTGGGAGAGCTCACGTTGACCACGAAATAATCGACGACATCATAAAGCTCATAAAAGCAGTCTATGTAATCATCTACCGCCTGCTCATTGGGCGTGATCTTGTTCTTGCCGATGTTCCCCCCGATCAGGATGTCGGACGTCCGGTACTTCAGCTTGTCGGCCGCTACCGCCGCCCCCTTGTTGTTGAAGCCCATCCGGTTGATCAGTGCGAGATCCTTTTTCAGGCGAAACAGCCTGGGCTTGTCATTCCCCGGCTGCGGCCTCGGGGTCACCGTACCGATCTCCACGAAGCCGAAACCGAGCGCAGCCATAATATCCACCATCTCGGCATTTTTGTCGAAGCCTGCGGCAAGCCCTACCGGGTTTTTGAATTTGAGCCCGGCCACTTCAGTAACCAGCGAAGGGTCCTCGACCACGAACAGCTTCCTGAAAACCGCCGGTGCTCCCGGCAGGCGGAAAAGAGTTTTCAATGCCCGGCAGGCAAAATGGTGCACCTGCTCGGCGTCGAACCTGAAGAGAAGCGGTAAGATAACCTGTTTGTACATGAACTGACTTTTGCTTTATAATGACCTGCGGATAGGGCGGTGGCGGCGGAA
>JBEBSO010000238.1:0-6162 GCA_040394275.1 Telluribacter sp. | reverse complement strand
TTTTCAGGACAAGCGATCAGAAATGCCAGCGAACAAATGCTTCCATGGCTTCGTATTCCGCCAGGCCCAGCGCGTCGTAGAGCTTTGCCGTGCCGCGGTTCCGCTCTTCCGCACGCTGCCAGAATTCCCTGGTATCGTCGCCCTGGAACACAACGCCGTCCTTCTGCGACTGGTGCTTGAATATGCCGTACCGTTTCTTCAGCACCTGGTCCGGGCTCATCGGAACGGCCATCTCGATCTCGTGGATGTCCCATTCTGCCCAGGCTCCGCGGTACAGCCATACCCAGCAGTCCTTCATGTATTCGTTGTGCTTTACGACCTTCAGGGCGGCTTCTATAGAATCCCAGCATACCTTGTGCGTGCCGTGCGGGTCGGCAAAGTCCCCGGCGGCATAAATCTGGTGGGGCTTCACCTGGTCGATCATATCGGCCACGATCCGGATATCTTCCGGACCGATGGGCTTCTTCTGGATCGTACCGGTTTCATAAAACGGCATATCCAGGAAGTGGACGTTCTCGTCAGGTATCCCTACAAACCGGGCGGTGGCTTTGGCTTCACCCCGCCTGATCAGGCCTTTTACGTGCCTTACTTCCGGAGAGTCCACCTCGCTCGATTTGTTTTTGAGAAATTCCCTGGCGTCCAGGAAAAGCTTGTTGGCCTCTTCGCTGCGTATGCTGAACTTGTTATTAAAATCGACCACAAACTCGATAAACCGGAAGGCTTCGTCATCTGCAACAGCGATGTTGCCGGAGGTGTGGAAGGCCACGTGCACGTCGTGTCCCTGGTCCACCAGGCGCTGGAACGTCCCGCCCATGGAGATGATGTCATCGTCGGGGTGGGGGCTGAAGATAAGCACCCGTTTCCGGGCCGGCGTAGCCCTTTCGGGGCGGTTGGTGTCGTCGGCATTGGGCTTGCCTCCCGGCCAGCCGGTGATGGTGTGCTGAAGCTGGTTGAAGACGTCGGTGTTGATTTCGTAAGCGGAACCGTGCTGGGCCAGCAGGTCGCTCATCCCGTTGTCGTTGTAATCTTTGTCCGTAAGCTTGAGAATAGGCTTTTTAAGGGTTTGAGACAGGTAGGTAACTGCCTTTTTTACCATTTTGTTGTCCCATACCACCGAATCAACCGCCCACGGCGTTTTGGCGCGGGTCAGCTCCATAGCGGCGTGCTCGTCGATGACAAAGGTCACGTTGGGGTGCACCTGCAGGTAGGAGGCGGGGTTGAGCTCCGTAACCGGTCCCTCGACTGCATTCTTGATGACGAGGGCCTTGCGCTCTCCCCAGGCAAGGAGCACGATCCTCTTGGCGTTGAGGATAGAGGTTACCCCCAGGGTAATGGCCTTGCGGGGCACTTTGTGCAGCCCTCCGAACTCGGCGGATGCGGCGGCGCGGGTAGAGTGGTCGAGCGTGATCAGGCGTGTATGGGAATTGATCAGCGCTCCGGGCTCGTTGAACCCGATATGGCCGTTGCCGCCGATGCCGAGAAGCTGAAAATCCAGCCCGCCGTAGGATTCGATCTTCGCTTCGTATTCCCGGGAGAATTCGGCCACTGCTTCGGCCGGGATGGTCCCGTCGGGAAGATGGTAATTGCCCGCCGGGATATCCACGTGGTCGAAAAGCTGCTCCTTCATGAAACGGTGGTAGCTGTATATCGACCCGGGTTCCATCGGGAAATATTCGTCGAGGTTGAAAGACACTACGTTGGCGAAGCTGAGGCCTTCCTCCCGGTGCATTTTGACAAGCTGCGCGTAAACGGTTTTCGGAGAAGAGCCTGTAGCCAGGCCGAGTATGCATAATTTGCCTTCTGACTGTTTTTTCCGGATCAGGGACGCAATCTCCCGGGCGACAGACAGCGAGGCATCTTTGGAATCGGCATAGATGTTGGTCGGGATTTTTTCGTAAGTAATGGGCTGACCGATACTTTCCCCTGAAGCAGTTTGTACCAAAATGGCATCAGGATTTAGCGTTGGGTTTGACATAGACTGTTTAGTTGGAATTATGGTAACAGACAAGCTGCAAATTTACTATTCATTTTCCAGCTGTTCTTAAATTTTTTTAAAAATATTCTGCCGTAATGTAAAGTACGCATTTTAATTCTACCAAATTAAGCCGTACTTTTGTTACTTCAATCTCAAAACAATGTACCACTCATTCCGTTCCATTTTTTAGCATGTCAACTTTAACAACAATTGCCAGGGACACCCAGGTTTTTAACCTGATCAGCAAGGAATTGCACCGTCAGGAGTCTGGCATCGAGCTGATCGCTTCTGAAAACTTTACGTCCAGGCAGGTGATGGAAGCTGCAGGCAGCGTTCTGACCAACAAGTATGCAGAAGGGCTTCCCGGCAAGAGGTATTACGGCGGCTGCGAGGTGGTTGACCAGATCGAGCAGATCGCAATTGACAGGATTAAAGAATTGTTCGGGGCGACCTGGGCTAACGTTCAGCCGCATTCGGGGGCGCAGGCCAATACGGCTGTGTTCCTGGCTTGCCTGAATCCGGGAGACAAAATCCTAGGTTTTGACCTTTCCCACGGCGGGCACCTTACGCACGGATCGTCGGTGAACATTTCGGGCAAGTACTTTCAACCCTCTTTCTACGGGGTGGAGCCCGAGACGGGCTTGATTGATTGGGATAAGGTAGAGGCTACTGCCCTCCGTGAACGCCCGAAACTTATTATCTGCGGGGCCTCGGCTTACAGCAGGGACTGGGACTATGCGCGTCTCCGCCAGATTGCCGACCAGATCGGGGCGCTGCTGCTGGCCGATATTTCCCACCCGGCCGGGCTGATCGCCAAGGGGTTATTGAACGATCCGCTGGATCATTGTCATATCGTAACGACCACTACGCACAAAACACTCAGGGGACCCCGCGGCGGACTGATCATGCTGCGGAAGGATTTTGAAAACCCGTTCGGCATCAAGACGCAGAAAGGCCAGCTCAGGACCATGTCCTCGCTGCTGGACTCGGCGGTTTTCCCGGGCATCCAGGGCGGACCGCTGGAGCACATCATCGCGGCCAAAGCGGTGGCATTCGGAGAGGCGCTGAGTGAATCCTACTACAATTATGCCGTCCAGGTGAAGAAAAATGCCCAGGCCATGGCCAAGGCATTTACCGACAGGGGGTACAAGATCATTTCCGGGGGTACGGACAACCACCTGATGCTCATCGATCTCCGTTCGAAGGGAGATGCATCCCTTACCGGTAAGCTGGCCGAAAATACGCTTATCAAGGCGGACATTACCATCAACAAGAACATGGTCCCGTTTGACGACCGTCCCCCGATGATTTCTTCCGGTATACGCGTCGGTTCCGCAGCTGTGACCACCAGGGGACTGCTGGAAGGAGATATGGAAAAAATAGTAGACCTGATCGATACCGTGCTTGTCAACCACGGAGACGATGCAAAAATAGCGTCCGTCCGCCAGGAAGTAAACCGGTGGATGAGCGGGTTCCCGCTGTATTCGTAAGGCAGGCCGGAGTCGGCCCGGTGTTTTCGGGAATCTCAGGAAGGGTAGGGTGCCTCAGGGCGCGCTGCCCTTCTTTTTTTGTTTTCTCCCGGGGCTTCGGGGAGGGTTTGCTCAGACCGGCTGCTGGTAGACCAGGAAAAGGAATATGCAGAGCCAGAGCACATCCAGGAAATGCCAGTACAGGGAGGTAAGGTGCAGCTTGTAGCGGTTGGGGGGATTTATGCTGTAGACGAAAGCGTCGATGTAGTTGTAGTTGATCACGGCCCTGAAGAAATGCCTCCCGATAAAAAACAGGGCGCCCAGCACATGAAGCGCATGAAGTCCCGTCGAGATGTAGATAATCCGGAGCGCGTGGCTTTCCGATGGGAGGATCCCGTAGCTGTGCAGCTTGAGCCATCCGGCGGCCTGCAGGCATAGAAAGGCGAGCCCCTGTGCAAAAGTAAGGCCCAAGCCGATCCGGAAGGCCCGGAAGCGTTCGTTGCGGAAAGCGATGCCTGCTTCGTGGAGCGTAATGCTGGAGACCATCAGCACCACCGAGCTGATCCAGAAAGTAAAAGGAAGAGCGGGGTTGTACCACTGGCTGGCCGGCCTCCGTGCATAAAACAGTACAAAAAGGAAAACGAACAGCAGGGTGCTTCCTGCCATAGCCAGAAAGAGCAGCATTTTGAGGGGGTCCCGCCTTTTGGTCAGGGTGTTTTCACTGTTCTGGATGTACGGTCTGGTAGGCATGATCAAATCATAAACTGGAGCAGGTTTATCTGAGTTCTTCTTGCCAAACGAAAAAGTCGCCGAAATTGGTATGCACGGGAGTTTCCGGATCGAAAATTCCGTACATGGTGGAGCCGGACCCGCTCATGGACGCGTAGAGGGCTCCCATCCGGTAGAGGCGCTCCTTGAGCTCCGCAAGCAGGGGATACTGCGGGAACAGGGATTCTTCGAAATCATTCCGTACCCGGTCCTTCCACTGCTCCACCGGCATTTGCAGCAGCCCGGGCAGCGGGACGGCCGGTCGGGCGGGAGTAACGCCCGCGTAGGCTTCCCTGGTAGAGATATGCAGGCCGGGGTTGACCAGCAGCAGCTTTTTCCCTTTGAGGGAAAGCGAAGCTTCTTCAAATGTATCCCCCCGTTCCAGGCCGTAAACCGGCACATTCCTGATGAAAAAAGCGCAGTCGCTTCCCAACCTGGCCGAGTAATCCTGTTGCTGCCCGACAGACAGGCCCAGCCCGAACATTTCGTTCAGCATGCGGATGGTGAAGGCCGCATCCGAAGATCCTCCCCCCAGGCCCGCGCCCACAGGAATGTTCTTCTGCAGGTAAATCCCTACCGGCGGCAGGTCGAAATCCTTCCGGAGCAGCTGGAAGGCCTTTTCGCAAAGATTTTCCCCGAGATCGGCGGCGCAGCCCGACAGCTGGAAGGCCTGCTTCTGCGCAGGCAGGATTTCCAGGACGTCGCTCAGGCCGACAGGGTAGAAGCAGGTCGAAAGATTGTGGAAGCCGTCGGCCCTTTTCTCCAGGATATGAAGTCCGATATTGATTTTGGCGTTCGGGAAAGCGATCATATACAAGTGGTCCGGTTACTTCGCCGGGCAAAAGTAGCAAATCTTTCGGGCTTGCCTGTGGAGGAGCGGCGTCAACCGACGCCTTTTAAAGAAATGTTAACGTACACGAAGGCCCTGGAGGCCATTTTGACCGGCTGAGGCACCTTTGAGAAAAGGTGGTACGCCGGCTCCTGTTAAATTATGCGCACATTATGCGGCAAAATCGCTGCAATATCACAATAACATTTAAATTGTTATTGAAAATGGCAATTTTTTTTTATATTTTTGCAAAACTTTTCTTCACAAAAGCATTGTCATCTATGGATAAATTGCGAATTCTGTATGTAGCTAATGAAATCAACCCCTTTCTCCAAATAACTGATGTTGCAGACTATGTAAGGAAACTTCCCCAGGCAATGCAAGAAATGGGAGCTGAAATCAGGATTCTGGTCCCCCGCTTCGGATTAATCAATGAAAGAAAAAACAGGCTTCACGAAGTAGTACGTTTGTCGGGAATCAATATCTCGGTGGGAGACGAGGAAAAGCCGCTGATCATCAAGGTTGCCTCCATCCCCAATGCCAAGCTGCAAGTGTATTTTATCGATAACGACGACTATTTTCACCGTAAATCTGTATTCTTTGATAAGGAAAACAATTTTTATGATGATAATGACGAGCGGGCCATTTTCTTTTGCAAAGGGGTTTTGGAAACCGTAAAAAAACTGGGCTGGGCCCCGGATGTCGTGCACTGCAACGACTGGATGACCGCGTTGATCCCGATGTACCTCAAGACCACCTATCGCAACGATCCGATGTTTAAGGATACGAAAAGCGTCTTTACGGTATATAACAATGCCTTCAACTATAAATTTGATTCGGATATCCTGAACAAGGCCAAGGCCATGGATGTGAGCGATGAGGCATTGGCGCATTTGCACAGCGCGGATTTTGAGGGCTTTATCAAGATCGGCTGCGCGTATTCGGACGCCGTCGTGAAATCCGGCGAGAACATCGGGCAGATCCTGAATGAGATTGTAGATGCCCAGCCGAAGGAGATCTGCCTGGAAGAAGACGACTGCGATTTTTCGGCCGCCTACTTCAACCTGTACAGTAACCTGGTCAACTGATCGATCCTCCGGGAATAGGAAATACCGGAAGGG
>JBEBSO010000237.1:0-6199 GCA_040394275.1 Telluribacter sp. | reverse complement strand
CCGTTTCGGTAGTATGCTCCGGCCGGGCCGGCCAGGGTTTCTGGGCGGGGGTAGCGGCAGGCTTGGCAGCGGGTGCGGGCGCAGCAGCGGCCGGTGCTTCGGCGGCGTTGGGATCCACACCCAGTTTTTTCAGAACAGCATTGGTTACATTGTACTCGTCAGAGCCTACATACAGCAGGATGGGGTTTCCTGCCTGGCCTGCATCGCTGCTGATGATGTACAGGTAGTTTCCCTCTTTACCCACCTCTTTGATGGCCTTGTCTATTTTCTCCATGACAGGCGTTACGAGCTGCTGGTATTTCCCTTGCAGGGAAGTCTGCATGTTACGTTCAAATTCCTGGATCTGCTGCCCGAGGTCGCGCAATACCTTCTCCTTGTCGGCACGGATCACCTCGGTCAGGTTAGCGCCTGTTTTCTGGTATTCTTCAGCTTTGGTTTGATAGTCTTTTACCTTATCTTCATAGGTTTTGTTCAGCTGTTGCTGCATCACCGTTACCTCATTCGTGATTTTTTTCATTTCCGGGAGCCTGCCCATGATAAACTCCACATCGGTAAAGCCGATCTTTACCGGGGTGGCCGTTTGAGCCAGGAGGGGAGAGCTAAACGAGGCGATCACTGCCACTATTGCAATAAGTGCTTTTTTCATTTTGTCTTCTTCTTATTTAGGTTTGCCGGTCGATCCGGTTGGTTTATTTGTACTATTGGTATTTTGATTCGGGCCACTCTGACCGGTTCCGGCTGCCACCGATTTCAGGTCTATTCCCAGCTCCTCCAGCACGTAATCCGTATAGTCGTGCTGCGGATCGGTATAGAGCAGGATGAAATCGGCTGATTTATCAAACAGGAAATTCAGTTTTCGCTTTGCACATACTTTTTCTATCGCCCGCTGCGCCTTTTCAAGCACAGGCTTGATAATTTCCTTTTTTTTCTGGAACAGGATCCCGTCCATTCCAAAAACCTTGCTGTTGTATTCCCGGGCATCCAGCTCCTTCTCTTTTATCTCGTTCTGCCGCTTCACCCGGAGCTCGTCCGTGAGCAGCACTTCTTCCGCCATGTAAGCGCGCTGCATTTTATCAATTTCAGCGAACTTATCCTGTATTTCTTTGGCCCATTTTTCCGAGAAGGAATTCAGCTCAGCCTGTGCCTTCTGGTATTCGGGCATCTTGCTGGTGATGAATTCCAGGTCAACATAGCCGAATTTCTGGGCCAGAGCGGACTGAACCGAAATAAATGACAAAAGTAGTAAAATTAAATGCTTGTTCATGTCCGCTTCGGATTTTTTTGCACGACTATAACGACGCCCGCCGGAGATTATTATCTCAGCTGCTGCCCGATCGTGAAGTGGAACTGGCCGCCGCTGCGCTGGGTAGCCCCCTGGATCTTGTCAAATCCGTATCCCCAGTCGATGCCCAGCAAGCCGAATGCCGGCATGAATATCCGCGCGCCGACCCCGGCCGACCGTTTGATGTCAAAGGGGTTATACTGGTTGTAATGTCCCCAGTTGTTGCCTCCTTCGGCAAAGGTCAGCAGGAAGATGGTCGCCTGCGGGTTGAGGGATACCGGGTAGCGCAATTCCATTACATATTTGGAGAATACAACGCCTCCCCCCCCGGCGGGAGTCCCTCCCGAATTGAGCGGTCCCACCTTCCGGTCTTCGTAACCGCGCATCGCGATGATATCCTGGTCGGCCAGCGTAAAGGTACCCTGTCCCGCCAGGCCGGATCCGCCGACAATAAACCGCCCGAAAGGACTGATGTCTCCCTGTCTTCCGTAAGACCCGAGAAACCCGAGGTGGGCGCGGGTATTGAGTACCAGCTTGCCGGTAATGGTAGCAAACCAGCTTGCGTCAAACATCCACTTGTGGTATTCCACCCACCGGTAGCGGTCCTGCCTGTCGACGGCCTGCTGAGTGCCCCTGAGCAGGCTGTATGGCGGCGTTACCGTGCCGCTCAATGAGAAAGAGCTGCCTCCCCGCGGATATTGAAAGTCGGTGAGGGTGTTTCTCGACAACGTGGTGTTGAAGGTCACGTTGTTGGAGACCCCGTTGGTATATCCCGAGCTGAAGAGGTCAAGGCTGTCCAGGCGGTAGCGCTGGTAGGACAGCGAATGGATCAGCTGCATGAAGCGATCGGGCTCTTTAAGCCTGCGGCCGAGCGAAACGGTGACCCCGTTGTTGTAATAGGCCCCCAGGTAGTTGAGGCTTCCGGTAGTATAAAGCCTGTTGAAATTGGTGATCCGGTACACGGTGCGCGTCAGGGCCACGCCGAAGTTGATGGGTTTCTTGCCGCCCAGCCAGGGCTCGCTGAACGACAGCGAATAGGTCTGGAACTGCTTTCCGTTTGCCTGGAAGCGTACGGAGAGCTTCTGGCCGTCCCCGGAAGGCAGCGGCCGCCAGGTACTTTTGTTCGGGATGTTCCGGAGCGAAAAGTTGTTGAATACGAGGCCGAGGGTTCCTACAAACCCGATGTATCCGCCCCATCCGCCGGAAAGCTCGATCTGGTCGTTTGGTTTTTCCTCTACGGTGAAATCGATATCAACGGTGCCGTCGGCCTGGTTGGGGATCGGGTTGATCTGGATTTTCTCGGGATCGAAATAACCCATCTGGGCGAGCTGCCTGTTGGTGTTGATGATTTCCGTCTTGCTGAACTTCTGGCCCGGCAGGGTATAAAGCTCGCGCAGGATGACCCGGTCGCTGGTTTTGGTGTTCCCGTTTACGAAGATACGGTTGATGGTGGCCTGCTTCCCTTCCCTGAGCCTCAGCTCTATATCGATGGAGTCGCCTTCGATGGCTATCTCGATGGGGTTGATGTTGAAATACAGGTAGCCGTCATCCATATACAGTGAGCTGACGTCCTGCGCCGGTATCCCGGTGAGCTTTTTCTCGAGCTCTTCCGGATTGTAGATGTCGCCTTTTTTGATCCCGAGGCGGTCGCTCAGTATTTTGTCACTGTACAGGTAGTTGCCGCTCCAGGTAATGCTGCGGTAATAATATTTGGGCCCTTCCTCGATTTTCAGGTCAATGCGGATGACCTTGCCTCCGTCGTTCCTGACGGTGTCAAACTCGATCATGGCGTCGCGGTAGCCGTTTTTGCGGTAAAAGGCGATCAGCTTTTCCTTGTCCTCGTCGTATTTTTTGGGCACATACTTGGAAGGGGTGAAGATGCGACCGAATCTTTTCTGCTTCGTGCCTTTCAGCTTCTTTTTCAGCTTGGCGTCGCTGAAAACCTGGTTGCCCTCGATGTTGATCTTTTCGATCTTCACCTTGGTGCCCCTGTCGATCACGAAGTTGAGCGTAGCCTGTCCCCGTGCGGAATCGGGAATCTGGATGGCCTTCACGGACGTATTCAGGTATCCTTTGTCCATGAAATGCTTCTTGATGAGCAGCTGCGTATTCTTGATGATGGTCGGCGTGATCACACGTCCCTTGATCAGCTTTACCTTGTCGTTGAGGGTTTCTCTCTGGCCCTTTTTGATACCGCTGAAAGTAACCTGGTAAAGCCGTGAGCGCTCGCTGATATGGATATTCAGCCAGATTTTGTCGTCGTCGATCTTTGTTGCGGAGATTTCCACATCGTCCAGCGTACCGTACTCCATCATTTTTTTGACGGCCGAAGTTACGCCGAGTCCCGGGACGCGGATCTGGTCGCCTACTTTAAGCCCGGAAATGGAAATCATGGAATTGGGATCCAGGAATTGGGTCCCCGTAATGGTTACGTCGGCAATGGTATATTCTTTCGGGTTGGCATAATCCAGCTGAAGTTCGGTTTGTTTGGGGGCGGCAGTACCGGGGCTAAGCCCGATTCGTTGGGCGAAAACGGGTTTCGCAAAGCTTAACGCAACAGCAACGGCTGCCAAGGAAGGCTTAAAAAAGAATCTGAATGTTCGTTTCACAATAAACTTTTAATAAATTTTTACTTCCCCACCATTTTCACCTGTTCGCCCGTTTTTCCAAAACGCCGTTCGCGCTGCTGATAGGATGCTATGGCCTGGTACAGGTGTTCTTTCCGGAAGTCAGGCCAGAAAAGTTCATCAAAAATATACAATTCCGCGTAGGCAAGCTGCCATAACATAAAATTACTTATCCGGTGATCCCCACCGGTGCGAAGCATCAGATCTACTTCCGGCCTGTCCTGCGTGGAAAGCCGGCAGCTGAAAAGATGCTCGTCGATGTCTTCGGGTTGCAGCTGCCCGCTTTTTATTTCCTGCCCGAGCTGCCGCGCCGCCTGCACAATATCCCACTTGCCGCTGTACCCGAGCGCCAGTATCAGGTTCAGGCCGGTATTGTGCCGGGTTTTGTTTTCCGCCTCCGACAGACCGGTCCGGCATCTTTCCGGCAGGCTGTTCATGTCGCCGATCGAGCTGAGCCGGACGTTATTTTTGAGCAGGGTCGGCAGCTCATCCGAGATCGAGGTGACCAGGAGCTCCATCAGCGCCTGTACCTCCATTTTGGGCCTTGACCAGTTTTCCGTAGAAAAAGCGTACAGCGTCAGGTAAGAAACCCCCAGCTCCGCACATCCTTCGGTTATTTCCCGGACAGCTTTCAGGGCGTTTCGGTGTCCGAAAATCCGGGCAGCCCCCTGCTTCTGAGCCCACCGGCCGTTCCCGTCCATGATCACCGCGATGTGTTCCGGCAAATTGTTCCTGTCAATCAGATCTTTCATTAACTTGTCGCAAGTCTAGCTACGGAATCAGTCTGCCAAATGTTGCAATTCACTTCAAAGTGCATGAATTTATCAAAATTTTATCAGTGAAATTCATTCCGCCTGTTTTTTGGGCATAGCCCTTGAAAAAAATAGCGGCGCAAGTTAGGAATTTGGATCAGGTCTTCAAAATGTATGGACGAGGTTTTATCGTGTTACAAATCAGGGACATGGCTGTTTCGGTCCTGGCTGTTGCTCCGCGGAAAAGCCCCGGCCCCTGTGGTTTGTAATGTATTCAGTACAGGTAGATCGGGTTGGTATAGATCCAGGGAACCCATTTGCCGCGCAGGTAAACACGCGCCACCAGGCGGTAATTCCCTTTCCCGGTCGCCGGCTGGTATTGATAGTCGTAGACGTTTTCCCGGTGGTCGATCAGTGCTCCGTCTCTGAACAGCTCATACCGTACGGGGAACGGAGAAATTGCCCGGAGCCGGCTTACTGATGTTGCCCGCACCGAATCGCCCATGATGGCGACGGGCTCGTCCGCCGCCCCGGAAGCATAATACTGGAAGCCCTTCGCCGGGGCCAGGTTTTCAAAGGCCAGGTAGGCGTTTCCCCGCGTGACATGTTCTTTCAGCGCGCGTACGTCGTGCTGCGGGCTGAATATATGCGTATTGACAAACCGGAAGGAATGGTAATAGGTATCGAACTCAAGCTTGAATACCCATCCCCCGGCATCCGGCTTGCCCAGCAGCATTTTCTCGAACCAACGGGGCCGGCCTGTGCGGATGGTCTTTGCATTGGGGCCCACCCATTCGAGCTGCCCGTCCGGGAGAAACCGGGCGCGGAGGTTCTGGTTGTTGTGCGCATCTACGGAACCTATGCCCACGATCTTCCTCCGGCGGTTCAGCGCGTCCCAGTGGCCGAGGATGTCTGTCTGTTCGTCAAACAGCTCCCGGTAGCACCAGTCCCGGTACCTGCTTCCGTTGACCAGGCCGTTCAGGAGAAAGCCGGCGAGGTTCTTTTCATCCAGCAGGTCTGTATGAATGTTATAGATCTCCATCCCGTGGTAGTCGGGGTTGTCCCAGTTGTGGGAAGGATCTTCGCTGTGCAGGTAGAATACCATGCCGCCGTTACCGGTTACCTTTCTGATCAGGCTGTCACGCGGAGCTTCCCAGTCGAGTATGGTCTCCTTCATGGGGGTAACCATCATGCTGGGACCCGGCGACTCGGTGCCTGCTTCCATCAGGATACCTTCGAAGGTGCCATGTACGGACCGGGGGAACGTATCCCGGTCGGCCCTCCGGTGATCGGCAAAAAAGATGTATTCGAGGCCGGCTGCTTTGGCCGCCGGTAATATTTCAGGCAGGATGCCCCTGCTGTCGTGCGACCAGTAGCTGTGACAGTGCATGACGCCCTGGTAGTCGTTGAGCGCGATGACCGTACGGGGCTTTTTATACTTTTCCCGGAGCGCTGCTCTTTCCTGCTCAAGTTTGGGATAGACCACCCAGCGGTTCCACAGCGGCGTGGCGGCAAAGTACAGGACGAGCAGCCCGGCC
>JBEBSO010000236.1:0-6208 GCA_040394275.1 Telluribacter sp. | reverse complement strand
CGCAGGAAGTGTTTTCACAGTTCTGGCAGCAGCACCAGGCCGGGCGGGCTCCCGTGATCGGGAACCTGAAGGCGTATCTTTACGTGGCCGTCCGGAACCAGGTTTTCAGGTGGATAGAACGGGAGAGAAAGTACATTTCTATCTCCGAAACAATGTCTGAGCTCCAGGTGCATGTGGGTGAGCCGGATTCGGCGATGTTGTTTGAGGAGCTGTACAGTGCCTACCATAAAGTAGTGGAACAGCTGTCTCCGCAGCAAAGACTGATTTTCCGGCTGCGTTACGACGAAGGCCTGACCAGCCACCAGATCGCCGATGAGCTCAAGCTTTCCGACAAAACAGTACGGAATCAATTGGGAAGAGCGCTCGGAAAAGTCAAGGCAGTTTTTTTGAGTGGCTTGTTTTTTCTGACCTGGCTGGTATGACAGGCAGGTGTCCTCCCTGTTTTTCCTGAAAATCATCCTCCTGCGGCTGCGTTCGAAGACCCGCGATCTTACCTGCCTGATTGTCTGCAATAACGAAGCCGCCATTGTCGGCCGTTTTCCCGTATTCTACATGAATTTTTGTCCCGGGGTTTTGCTGCCAGGGCTGCGTCAGTTCGATGAAGCGGATCGGGGTTTTGATAAAATAGCTGTGAAACTGCGTTTCCACTTCCTGTATCCTGTTTTCACGGAGGTAGTTCACCACGGGGGACAAGGGAAGAAAATGAGAGGAAGGCTCCCTGATACTCCCAAAGGAAACCTCCCGGGGGATAAAGGTGCGGTCTTTGTTGCTGTATACCAGATACAGCTGTGCGAACAGCGTTACGGACAGTGCCGACAAAGCATTGGTGAGGTATCGAAAGTGGCTCCGGGATGCAATTTTCAGGGAAAGGTACAGAAAAAGGATAATCGTAAAGCTGAGGTAGTACCTGGGAGAATGGGCTGTTGTAAACAACGACAGCAGGCCTGCATACGAAATGACGAACGGTGCAAAGCCAGGGCTGCCTGAACGCCAGTCGCGGTATATCAGCACTGCTGTTGCAGCCAACGTGGCCGCTGCGGCCAGGCGGAATACGAAGACGGCGGATGGGTGAGGGGAAAAAGAATAGATATGGCTCAATATCCTGTCGTTGGACAGGACGTCGTATACGGCCGCTGCATGATTCCGGAGGAAAGCGAAAACAAAAATTGCAGCCACGATATTTGTCATCCGGCAGGCAAATGCCGGGGCAGGGAAATCCACCGGTACCTTTTTTTGCCCTATGCGGGTTATACTCCGTGATTCCAGCAGTACCATTGCGATCAGAAGCGGTCCGATCCACCGAATGTTCGCGTCGAAAAAGGCACCTTTTCTGAAAAACATCAGCCCGAAAAGAACGGAAGAGTTGAGCAGGGCGGCAGCTGACAGCAACAGCTGATCCAAATGGAAATAACGGTTCCGAAAGCCCCGGAGTATTGTCGCAGAGAGGATGGAGAGGGGAATGCAGGCGAAGAGAATGTGGTTATACCCGCCGAGCAGGCAGGCAAGCAAAAACAGGCAGGCCGTCCAAAAGCCGGGAGAGCTGTTCCATATCCGGACCGAGCTCCAAAGCAGGAGGGACATAAAGAGAAGCGTAAACGCATTGACTTCCCAGGCTATACGCGGGTAGATCATCCACAACGAGGATTGGCAAAGGAAAAGAAAGAAACACAAGGCCCTTCCTTTATAGCCCGGTATGCCGGACAAAGCGCAATACAGTATACAAAGCGCAGCCATATTAGCCAGGATACCCACCAGGCGTAAGGATGAGGTATCCGATCCAAAGTGGGCGAAGGCGACAGAGACCAGGTTTTGCTCCAGGCTCCCGGTATAGTGATTCATACCGTGCCAGGAATAGCTGCCGGATTTGTTGGCGAGACAGGCCTCGATGCCAAACCAGGCTTCATCCCCGTGAAGACCGGGAAATACGTCGATCTGATAAACCCAGAAAAAGGCCATGGCAGCTATAGCTCCGATAGCAATCGGTTTCATTCGTTCGTTCGGAAGGTTTTTTTCAATCGGGTACATATACAACCGGGGTTGAAATTAGAGCTTATTTCTCATTATTTCCGGTTTGTTCCCCGACGGGCAGACAAATTTTTTCCGGGGACCGGTGGCGCAGAACCGCCCGGGATTTAAAAAAAAGTAAACAGTGTGTGGGCGGATTTTCCTTTTTCCGTACTTATATATAGGTGCGGGGAGGGCGGACTGGTATACTGGATCCGGGGAGAAGTCCCCGGGAACGAAGCATAAGACTATGCAAAAGGATTTGTTATTAGAGCTGATCAGGAAATATCGCCGGGGAGAAGCTACCCCGGACGAGCGACGGCTGCTGGAAGCCTATTATGAGTCGTTCGAAGTCAGGGCGGAAGCGACCGAAGCGATGACGGAAGCGGACAGGGCGCTGCTGGCCCGGGAGATCCGCCGGCAGGTTTCCGCAGGACCTGAGTCGCCCCGACTGCCGCACCGCATGAAAATGTATAGCCGGGCTGTTGCGGCCATGCTGTTGCTGGCGGCCGGAATTGCTTATTTGGGCTGGAAAGGGAGTTTGCCGCAGGGGGAAGTTCGAAAAAACGGGCCGGCTTCCGCCGCAGTTGCCAACAACTTCGTCGAGCTTCCCGACGGCAGCACCGTGATTTTAAGCCCGGGCAGCAAGCTGGATTTTTCCCGTTTTACGGACCGCCGGGGGAAACGGGAGGTTTACCTGACCGGTGAAGGGTATTTTGACGTGAAGCCGGATCCGAAGCGCCCGTTTATCGTGTATGCAGGCCAGATACAGACGGCGGTACTGGGGACCAGCTTCAATGTGAAGGCGATGCCCGGTGACAAAAGTATAACGGTCACCGTTACCAGCGGAAAAGTACAGGTGGGGGATGAAAAGCAGGTTTTTGGTGTGCTGATGCCGGATGAGCAAATGGTATATTATCTGCAGGAAGCCAGGACAAGGGTAGAGGCTGTCGACGGCAAAGCATCGGTGAACTGGAAGATGGGAGATTTGTATTGCGACGATATCACGGTGGAGCAGGCGGTGCTGCATTTGCAGGAAAAATACGGGGTGAGCATCGAGGTTATGGACCAGGGGTTGAAGAACAAGCGGTTTACGACGACTTTCGGGAAAGACGAGCCGTTGGAAAGCGTATTGAACAGCCTGGCCCTTTTTAACGGTGCGGAGTATCACATCGACGCAAAAGCGAAAGTCGTCAGGCTGATGCCTGGTGAGGACCCCGAAAAAACGGGAAGATAACATACACCCTGCGGACCACTGCCCGGCATGTCCCTGCCCGGCGTCGCAGGGGGAACCTCCCGGCCCCTGGGGACGGATGAGATATTGTAGTCAGTTAACTGAAATTCTATATCATATGAAAAAAGATTCTTCATAAAAAAGAAGACACTGCTTCCGGCGGGTATTGGCGTACCAACCGGCTGGCAGTGTCATATCCCCCGAAAGGGTGGTTTCTCTAGTACCACGATCCTATAGTCGTAACTTTAAACCAAACCAAATGTATGGAAAAATCTGTATATAACAGGTATGGGACAGGTTTGTATTTTCCCTGTATCCCAAAGCGTACGCTCAAGAAGATTATGAAATTTTCCTGTCTGATATTTTGGGGAATACTTGCCACCGCGCAATGGCTGGGCGCCTCCGCGCTCAACGGGCAGAACCTGGAAGCGCACCAGGTTTCATTGTCCCTGGACAACGAAAATCTTATCCATGCGTTCCAGAAAATAGAAAAGGTGGCCCCGTTCCGTTTTATGTACCGCAAGGAAGATGTGCGGCATGTAAAGAATGTTTCCTATAACAAGGGGCCGGTGTCGGTAGGAAGATTGCTGGACGCGATCCTGGGACCCCACGGGCTGACCTACAAGCAGGTAGGCCAGCGTATCATGGTTATGCCCGCACCGGTGGTGGCCGGGCTTCCGGAAATAGCCGTGCCGGAGACAAAAGAAGTGGCCCCGCCCTTAAAAGGCCGGGTGACGGATCAGCGCGGCGGCGCATTGCCGGGGGTGAGCATCCTGTTGAAAGGGACGCACCAGGGGACGATCTCCGATGCCAACGGCGAGTTTACGCTGGACGTTCCCGGCCCGGACGCCGTGCTCGTTTTTTCCTTTGTAGGATATGTAAGCACGGAGGTACAGGTAGGAAACAAGACGGCGCTGGAGATCCAGCTGAAAGAGGACGAAAAATCGCTGGAAGAAATCGTGGTCGTCGGTTATGGTACCACCAAGAAGGTGAACCTGACCGGTTCCGTCGACGTAGTGTCCGGCGATCGCCTGGCGAACAGGCCGGCCAACACGGTAGCGGATCTGATCAAGGGAAGCTCCCCGAACCTCAACATTACCATGGGATCGCGCGGCGGTGAGCCCGGCGCCGTTTCCAGCTGGAACATCCGGGGAGCAGGCTCGATACAGGGAGGCGGTGCGCCGCTCATCCTGGTTGACGGCGTCGAAATGAATATCAACAACGTCGATCCCGAATCCGTGGAGAGCATATCGGTGCTGAAGGATGCGTCCGCTTCCGCAATTTACGGATCGAGGGCACCCTTCGGAGTCATCCTGATCACAACCAAAAAAGGAGGTAAAAACGACAAAGTTTCCATACAGTACAGCAATAACCTGGCTTTTGCCTCGCCGATCCGGGTTCCCGGTATGGTCAACTCGCTGACCTGGGCCACCGCGTTCAACCAGGCGAGCGCCAATGCCGGCCTAGCGCCCATATACGGCAACGCGCAGATGCAGCGCATCCAGGGCTACCTCGACGGCACGTTCCCCTATGAATATGATCCCGAAAACCCGCCGAACGGGCTCTTTGCCGGTCGCCAGGTGGGAAACGCCAACAACAACTGGCCGAAAATCATGATGAAGGACCGCTCGTTCAACCAGAAGCACAGTCTCAATGTATCAGGGGGCAACGGCAAGACGCAGTACTATGTGTCAGGTGGCTATGTAGCCCAGGACGGGATCTATGCCTTCGGGTATGACGACTACAAGCGCTATAATTTCATGACCAATTTCAGCTCGCAGGTGACGAACTGGCTGAAGTTCAATTCAAGCGTGAAGTATGCCCAGGCCAAAACCGACTACCCGGTGGGGCAGACTACGGTAACCCGGGACAATTTCTTCGTGGCATTGTTCCAGTTTGCGCCGATGATGCCCTGGCGTAATATCAGCGGGACCGTTCAGAACCCCATCCTTCGTTGGGCGGAGGGAAGCGGCCGGGACAAGGCCCAAACCTCCGATTTCTTCCTCACGCTGGGCTCCGAGCTGGAACCCGTCAAAGGATGGAAGACGACCTTTTCCTATAATTTCAACCAGGTGGGAATTACCGGCTCATCCAATCCCAAGCCGGTTTGGGTTGAGCTGGGCAATGGCGGGATCGGGAACATCGGGAAGCCTACATCCGGCTACACGGTCAATTTCTCGCGCAACAGCTATGAGCTGGTCAACGGAACCACCTCCTATGAGCTGGAGGCCAACGGCCATTATTTCAAGCCGATGCTGGGTTACGAGCAGGAGCTCCGGCAATTTACGGGGGTGAACGCGACCGGTGTCAACCTGATCTCCGACGACGTACCCTCGCTGCGTACTTCACTCGGGGAAAAGACGGTGAACGACGAAATCAACTGGTGGGCTACACAGGGTTATTTCGGACGCCTGAACTACAATTACCGCGAAAAATACCTCCTCGAAATCAGCGCGCGCTACAACGGCTCCTCCCGTTTTGACAAGGCGACCAGGTGGGGATTTTTCCCGTCTGCTTCGGCAGGATATAATATTTCGAGGGAGGCCTTCTGGAGCCCGGTCGAGAGATATGTCAATACATTGAAAGTCAGGGGATCGTACGGGGCATTGGGCAACCAGAATGTAAACAACTACCTCTACCTCTCCACGATACCGGTCTACAACGAAACACCCTGGATATTCGATCAGCAGCGCCTGCCGTATGCCGCGGTGCCTGCACTGCAGAGCAACAAGCTCACCTGGGAGACCATCACGACGCTTAACCTGGGCCTGGATGCGAGCTTCCTCAAAAACAGGCTTACGCTCGTATTTGACTGGTTTGACCGGAAAACTACCGACATGCTGGGGCCCTCCGTTACGCTGCCTTTCCTGCTGGGCGCCGCTTCGCCTTCTGAAAACAATGCGCAGATGTCTACCAAGGGCTTCGAGCTGGTGCTGGGTTGGGAAGACCGTCTCAGCAACGGCCTCTCCT
>JBEBSO010000235.1:0-6211 GCA_040394275.1 Telluribacter sp. | reverse complement strand
AGAAATGGCCGAAGGTCCAGGTTACCTGGTAGCCGTTGCCTTCGTAATAGCCGTCTTTGCGCTGCCGGGCCCCCAGTACTTCCGCAATGTCTTTTGCTACGCTTGGTTTTTCCGCTATACAAACTTTCACAGCCTACTCGATTTTCAGGGAGACAAAGATAAGGCAAATTGTCGGACGGGGCCGGGTTGTTTTATCTTCCCTGCCGGACCCCGGTCATACGGCGTTAAAGTCAAATGACTATATTTACGGTTTTATATCGAATGAAAACATACTTCCGGCTACTATCTTTTGCCAGGCCTATCGCGCGGTTTGCCGTTCCGTACGTCCTCTTTACTGTGTTGGGTGTCCTGTTCAATACGCTGAACCTGGCTTTGCTGGCTCCCCTGCTGCAGACGCTGTTCGAGCGCAGCGAGACCGCGGCCGTGGTCAGCCGCCCGGACAGCTGGCTGGATGTAACCGGCTATCTCGGGTACTATGCGCAGCAGGCGAGCCTGGAATACGGGGCGTTCGGGGCGCTGAAGCTGGTCTGCGCGGTGATCGTCGCATCGGTTTTCCTCTCCAACCTTTTCAGGTACCTGTCCCAGTGGATCATGGAAAACCTGAAGATCCATACGCTGCTGAATCTCAGGAGGACCGTCTTCGACCGTGTGATGAATCTTCACGTGGGCTTTTTCAGCAACCAGCGCAAGGGAGATATTATTGCCCGGGTGACTTCGGATGTGCAACTGGTCCAGTTTTCGGTGGCCGGGACCCTGCAGGTCGTTTTTAAGGAGCCCCTGCAGCTGCTGGCCTACGTGTTTATGCTGTTTGCCATTTCCTACCAGCTTACCCTGTTTTCGGTGCTCGTGCTGCCGGTGTCGGCGTTCGCGATTTCCAGGATTGTAAAGCGCCTGAAAGAGCAGGCGCATGAAGCGCAGCGGATGTTCGGGGTGATGATCAGCTACCTTGACGAGGCTTTGTCCGGGATCAAGATTATCAAGGCCTTCAATGCGACCGGCCTGATCAAAGCCAAATTTGATAATGAAAATGTGAAGTATTCGAACCTCGGGAGGAAAATGGCGAGGCGCCAGCAGCTGGGCTCCCCGGTTTCCGAATTTCTCGGGGTAACCATGGTGGCGGTCATCGTCATGTACGGAGGCGGGATGATCCTCAGCAACCAGTCGGACCTGAGCGGGCAGGAATTTATAGCCTACATCGCCATCTTTTCGCAGGTAATGCGACCGGCCAAGGCCATTACCGATTCTTTCAGCAACATCCACTCGGGCATTGCAGCCGGAGAGCGCGTTCTCCAGCTGATCGACGAGGAGCCGGGTATCCGGGATGCAGCGGATGCAGTGAGCCCGGGTACGTTTTCTAACGAAATCAGGCTGGACCGGGTTTCCTTTTCCTATCCGGGCCGGACTGTCCTGCGATCGGTCAGCCTTACCATCCCGAAAGGGAAGACGGTAGCATTGGTAGGGCCTTCCGGCGGCGGTAAGTCTACCTTAATGGACCTGATCCCCAGGTTTATAGAGGCAGACAGCGGTGAGGTGTCCATCGACGGGGTGGATGTCAGAAAATGGAAGCTGGAATCGCTCTGGGCAAAGATCGGGCTGGTCAACCAGGAATCTGTGCTGTTTAACGATACCATCTACAACAACATCGCGTTCGGTATGCCCGGCGCGGACCGGGAGGAGGTGGAGCAGGCTGCCCGGATAGCGAATGCCCACGAATTTATCATCCAGACGGAAAATGGCTACCACACCAATATCGGAGACCGCGGCATGAAGCTGTCGGGCGGTCAGAAGCAGCGGATATGCATCGCCAGGGCCGTATTGAAAAACCCGCCGATCATGCTGCTTGACGAAGCCACTTCCGCCCTGGATACTGAATCGGAAAAACTGGTGCAGGAGGCCCTGAACAACCTGATGAAGAACAGGACCTCCCTGGTGATCGCCCATCGGCTGAGCACGATTCAGAATGCCGATCTGATCGTCGTGCTGGACAACGGGCAGATCGTGGAAACCGGCACCCATATCGGGCTGATGCAGCAGCAGGGATTGTACAAACGCCTGATTGAAATGCAGACGTTTAACGAGTAATGCTTCCGCCCAGGCTTTCGAGGTAGCTGCACAGCAGCCGGATCCCGAAAGCCGTCCCTGCGCGGCCGGGTGTGATTTCCGTGTCGCCGAAAGCCATCCCGGCGATATCGAGGTGGGCCCAAGCATGGTGTCCTTCTACAAAAACTTCCAGGAATTTGGCCGCCACAATCGCGCCGGCCAGGGGCTTGCCGTGGTGGTTCTTTACGTCCGCGAGATCCGATTCGATCTCGCTTTTATAAGATTCCCACAATGGTAGGCGCCAGAGCCGCTCGCCTGTTTTTTCACCGGCGCCGAGAAGCGCTTCTGCAAGCGCATCGTCAGGACTGAACAACCCCGCCGCCTCGTGCCCCAGGGTCTGTATGACGCTGCCCGTCAGGGTAGCGAGGTCTATGAGGATATCGGGCTTGTAGTTTCGCACGGCATAGCTGAGCGCATCGGCCAGGATCAGCCGCCCTTCCGCATCGGTATCGATTACCTCGATGGTTTTGCCGGAGTAGGAATCAATGACGTCGCCGGGTTTTATTCCCGAGCCGTCGATACAGTTTTCGGTGGAAGGAATGACCCCGATTATCCTCACGGGCAGCTTCAGGCGGGCGGCAAGCTCGACCATGCCCAGTACAGCGCCTGCCCCGCCCATGTCGCTTTTCATCAGGTGCATGTTGTGGGAATCTTTGAGCGAGATGCCGCCGGTGTCAAATGTGACGCCTTTTCCTACCAGGGCGACCGTATGCCTGTATTGTTCCGGCGTGTATTCCGTCAGGATCATGACAGGGGGCTCCGCACTTCCCTTGTTGACCGCCAGCAGCGCGTGCATTTCCAGTTTTTTCAGCGTTTCTTTTTCAAGAACCGAAACTTTATACCCGTATTCCCGGCCCGATTCGATGGCCCATTCGGCGAGTATCCGTGGCGGCTTTTTATTGGCCGGCGCGTTCATCAGGTCCATGATGCTGCATTGGGTAAGGGCCGTCAGCCGGGCTTTTTCCGCGACTTCCGTTATTTCCGGCGTTATCTCTCCCACGCGGATGACCAGCTGGCCTTTCGGGCCGAAAAGAGCGCTGACCGGCTTTTTTACAGTTTTATACAGCCGGAGATCGTACCCGCCCAGCAGTATCCCGTTAACGGCCGCTTCCAGGAAGGAAAGCGGGAGCTCTTTCCCGTCGAGGGCGACCTGTTCCGGCCATCGCTCGCGGTGCCGGTGAAACAGCAGGCGCAGGGTTTTCAGCACGGACATGGCCGAGGGGGCCTCACCGAGGCCTATCCACAGTTCCCGGTCGTCCAGCCGCATCTCCTCATTATTTTCCGCTTTGAACCGCTGCTGATCCGACGGTTCCTTTCCCCTTTCAAAGGGCCTGATGTTCAGAAGCTCAGGATGGACTTCCTGCGTAAAAACGATATGCATAATTCCAGGTTAATTCCGGCAAAATTAAGGTTTTCTGGTTCGTTCCGGCCTGTTTTTAGTATTTTTGAGCAAAATATCCAGATGGCTTTGTTTACAGGCACCATACAGCTCCGCGTCACACGGATCGTCAGGGAAACCGCAGATGTCGCGACCTTCTTTCTCGAGCCTGTCGATGGGGGGGCTATTCCTTACGAAGCGGGACAGTTCCTGACTTTCATCCTCCGCACCCGCGGCCATGAGGTGAGGCGGTCATATTCACTGTGTTCTGCTCCTTCGGTGGATAAATTCCTGGCCATTACCGTGAAAAGAGTAGACAACGGGGAGGTTTCCAGGTATTGGACCGACCTGGTAAAGACGGGCGACCTGGTAGAAGCGCTGCCTCCTGCGGGGAGGTTTACCCTGGCAGAGGAGGAAAGTATCCCCGGGGAAGTGGTGCTGATCGGGGGCGGAAGCGGGATTGTCCCGCTGTTTTCCCTGCTGAAGGAGGTCCTCACGGCAAGCCCTCATACCCGCGTGCTCCTGTTGCTGGCCAACCGGTCGGAGCAGGACATCATTTTTTACAGCCAGCTCCGGGAATGGGAGAAAAACTACCCGCACCGTCTCAGGATTGTGTATATGCTTAGCCAGGCTTCCGAATCATGGGAGGGGTTGAGAGGACGGCTGAACAACGCCCGGCTGGAAAACCTGGTGAAGCTGTATGTGAGCAGGGATTTTGCACCGGTCCGCTTCTTCCTTTGCGGTCCGTCCGGGCTGATGCGCACAGTGGCCATTACCCTCAAATTCCTGGGTGTCAGGCAGGAGCAGATCCGCAGGGAGAGCTTTGTCATCGAAAAGCCTCCGCAGCCCCGTATCCATGTGCACCCGCACGATATCGTGCTGCGGGTGAAAGGGGAGGATCACCGGCTGCATGTCCCCGGCTCTTCGACGATCCTGGATGCATCGCTTGCCGCCGGTATTCCCGTGCCGTATAGCTGCAGGGGCGGGAAGTGCTCCTCCTGTGCGGCCATCTGTCGCCGCGGCAAGGTGCACATGACGGTCAACGAGGTGCTCACCGACCGGGAGCTGGAGCAGGGGTGGATTCTGACCTGTACCTCCTATGTGGAGGATAGCGAGGTGGTGGTGGAGATACCGTAAGCGCCGGGGGACGTCTACAGGCTTGTGCTGCCGCTCATCACGAATATGTTGGTTGTTGGTGATATTATGGTTAACTTTCTATAATGGTCTGTTTTTTTGTTTCGATTTTTTCTATCCCAAAATAAAAGATTTATGAGGCTTATTTTCCGCTTCCCGGCCGCAATCCTGATCCTGCTGGCCGTCTTGTCAGCGCATTCCGGCTACACCCAGCCGTTGCCCAAAGGCGTTAGTAAAGTGACTTCCGTAGAAGGCATCACTGAATAACGGGCTGCGGGTACTGCTCTTCCCCGATCCTTCCAAACCCACGGCCACCGTGAACATTACCTATCTCGTAGGGTCCCGGCACGAGGGATACGGCGAAACAGGTATGGCGCATTTGCTGGAGCACATGGTATTTAAGGGTACGCCCAGGCATCCCAATATCCCGGAGGAGCTGACCAGGCACGGAGCCCGTCCCAACGGCACGACCTGGTATGACAGGACCAACTACTACGAGACATTTTCGGCGACGGAGGAAAATCTCCGGTGGGCCCTGGACCTGGAGGCGGACCGGATGGTCAATTCTTACATTGCGAAAAAGGACCTGGAAAGTGAATTCAGCGTAGTGAGGAATGAGTTTGAGGCCGGCGAAAACAATCCTTTCAGGGTCCTGATGGAACGGGTGGTCAACATGTCCTACCTGTGGCACAACTACGGGAAATCCACCATCGGGAACCGCTCGGACATCGAGCGTGTGCCGATCGAAAACCTGCAGGCGTTTTATAAAAAATATTACCAGCCTGACAACGCTGTGCTGATGGTCGCGGGGAAAATCGATGAGGCCAAAACCCTGCAGCTCGTCAGCCAGTATTTCGGCAAAATACCGAAGCCGGCGCGTAAGCTGCCCCCAACGCACACGGTCGAGCCCGTACAGGACGGTGAGCGGTTTGTCGAGGTGCGTCGTACCGGTGACGTCCAATTGCTGATGGCTGCCTACCACATTGCACCGGGGTCGCATGCCGACTACCCGGCGACGGAGGTGTTGACGGAATGGCTGACCTCCGAGCCCAACGGCCAGCTGTATAAGAACCTGGTGGAAACGAAAAAGGCCAGCTCTCAGAACGGTTATCCTTTCCAGCTGTTTGACCCGGGTTTCGTGCTGTTCTGGGCCGAGGTACTGAAGGAGAAATCGCTGGAGGAGGCACGGAAAGCTTTTGTAGCTACGCTGGATTCGGTGGCCTCCCGGAAGCCCACCGAAGAGGAAGTGGAGCGGGCAAAGACCGCCATACTGAAAAACTGGGATCTCCAGTTCCGCAACTCGGAGAGCATCGGTCTGAAAATCAGCGAGTACATAGCGGTAGGTGACTGGCGGATGGCGTTTTTGTTTCGTGACCAGGTCAGGAAGGTGACGGCAGAGGATGTACAGCGGGTAGCGCAGCGCTACCTTAAGGCGTCTAACCGGACGTTTGGCGTATTCATTCCCGAGGCCAACCCGGTCAGGGCGGAGATACCCGACGCTCCTGATGTGGCGGCGTTGGTAAAGGATTACAAGGGTGAAGCGCAGGTGGCGCAGGGAGAGGCGTTCGACCCCTCGCCGGCAAATATCGATCAGCGCAC
>JBEBSO010000234.1:0-6218 GCA_040394275.1 Telluribacter sp. | reverse complement strand
GAAACGTTTTTCGTCCGCACCCGGCGGGACATAGTCTACCTGCACGCCTTCTTTCTTAGTGCCGGCTTTGGCCTGGTTGTATTTCTTCTGCTCTTTTACCAGCTGCCTCCCTACCAGAAGATGAAACAAAAACCTTCTGAATACCGGGACCAGGATGGTAAGCAGGATAATGATCAGGAAAATATTAAATAAAAGCTTCATAATCTTAATACACTTGCATCAGTAATCTTTTTCAAACTTCCAATACGAATATAACGAAAAAAAATCTTTCCGCCCCCCGGGGAATGAAAAAAGGTCAGAAGCCGAGATAAGCGGGCAGAAGCATACATCACTGCAGCGCTACGGACCCAGCACATACTTTTTTGTACCGTAAACGTCCAGGATAGCATTCGCTACATACGCTACCGATACGTTATGATCTTCGCCTCCCAGCAACACGTAGGAATTCGGAACATTAAACGACGACAGCTTGGCTGCCAGCAGCCTTCCCTGCTGGTGCGTAACTCTCTGGTCCTGCCCCCCGTAGACCAACACCGTAGGAGGCACTTCCGGCCCGGCTATGTACAGCGGACTGGCGTCCTTGAAGAGTTGCAGCGAATCACCGTAATTTGCGCCAACGAGGTATACAACGTTGTTGCGCAGCTCCCTGTCCATAAACAGCCGGTCGGAAAGCTCGGTATAGGCCGATATCCCTACGACTGCCGCCACATCTTTCCTGGTATATGCATACATCAGAGAAAGATGCCCCCCGGCGCTTACCCCGGCCAGCACGACGCGCTTCCTGATGTTATAATCCTCCGCCTTCCGGAGAACAAAATTCACACACGAATCGATATCATTCAGCTGATTGGTCAGCAGCCGCGTTTTCCCCGGCCCCGGGAGCAGCCGGTAGTTCATGTTGACAATAGCGAGGTTTTTCCTGGCCTTCATCAGAGAATCTACCGTAGGATCCAGCCAGGCCTTGTCGCCTGCATACCAAGCCCCTCCATGGACGATCACGACAATCTCGGACGGGTTACCGAACTCCGATTCGGGCAGGTACAGGTCGAAGGTATGCAGCGGATCCTTTCCGTACTTCACATTTTTCTGGATTTTGTAACGCTTCGCCAGATCATCGATATGGCTCTGCGGCGGGGATACTTCTACCTGCAGCCATTTACAGCCCAACACTGCAGGGATCAGCAGAAGGCCGGCCAGGCCACGCAAAAGAAAAAGCCGCACCGGCTTATTTCTGCGACAGGCAGATACAGTAAATATGTGGTGATTCATGTCAAGCATCATCCTGATTCCGGAGCGAATATATCGTACCGGGACAAAACAAACGTCTATATTTTTATAAAAATCTTTCGTCTAAACATCCATGCCAGGATCGCGCACTCTGTCAATAAGATCAATCCCCCGCTGACCAGGCTTGCATAGCCTTCGCCGAATACCTGGTCGTACGACGCACCCAGGTGAATCTGAAAGGATTCTCTTATAAAGCCGCCGAACCCGTCTGCAAGCACATAGGCAGCTATCGAATTGGACCCGATCACGAGCAAAAGATAACACCACCTCCGGGCGGATTTTATATCCACCAGAAAATAGAAAACAGCCAGCAGGCAGAAGCTCCAGGCGCCGCTGTACAATACCCAGGCAGGCGTCCAGATACGTTTGACAATGGGGCAGATGCCGGAAGCCGAAACCAGCCATGCGGCAGCGAAAAGCCCGGCAGCCCACCAGATCATCCGCTTCAGCATCCTGCCGGCACGGTCCGGGTGATCCTCCTTCAGCATCTGGCCGGCCAGCAGGCCCAGCAGCATCGTCCCCAGTGTAGGGATAAAGCTCAGCGTAGCATAGCCGCCCCTGTTGAACAGGAAAGGTTCAGACCGCGGAAAAAGGTTGAGAAACCACCGGTCAAATGCCCAGGAGGCATTTGTATTTTTATTCCAATGCGCTTCAAACCCGGTCAGAAGGTGATTCCAGTCAGGCGTTATCCCCGTCTGGCTCCAGTCAAATCCCGGTCCCGGAAGCGGGTACAACACAAAAAACAGCCAGTATCCGACCAGGATGGCTGCTAGCGCGGACACGCGGACACGGAACCCCGCAAAACCGAGCGCAAAGAGAAAGGGATAGCCCAGCCCGATCTGCGTGAGCGTGTCCTCGAAAGTATAGTTGGTCTGATCCCGGTGCATGGACCGGAGAAAGATGCCCAGCGCAACCAGGATCAGGGATCTTTTCAGGGTGTGTATCCACATCGTGCGGGTGCTTTCTCCCCTGTACAGGCGCGACGCTATCGAAAATGGCAGCGCCACACCGACCAGAAAAGAAAATGAGGGCTGGATCAGGTCGTGGAGCGTGGCCCCCACCCACGGGACATGCGTCTGGTTCCAGCTCAGCAGCGCCCAGAAAGTGCTTTCCGGAAAAGCTTCGGATACTTTGCCCAGGCGAAGCACTTCGGCCATCATCAGCAGCATCACAAATCCCCGGTACGCGTCGACAGATAGAATTCTTTGCGGAGTTTTCACAGTTTATTCAGGTTTTGATTTTTAAGGCCGGACGGAACGCTCCGCAGAAAAATCATACGCCGGTTGTATGTATGCGGCATATGACTCACCCCGGGGCAACGCTATACCCGTTAAAACAACGTCACTGCTGATTTATACCTCCCGGCGGGCACAAACGACTATCACAGCACCATCAGGTTACACCCCCTGAGGTCCGAGTTGTCAAATCTGCCGATCACCCGGAAGCGGTCCGCCGCTCCACCGAAAGTTCCGAGATCCTGCGTCTCGATAAAGGCGCACGAATCGAGGTTGCCGAGGTCTACCACATTGATTCCTCCCCGGAAAGGTTTCCCTTCGTATTCGCGGACGTCAAAGGGATCGTTCGGATCCCTGAGCAGCACCTTCAGGGTGCGGGTAGCGATAAATTCTCCCTCCGCCGGTGCATATGCCTGCGAAATCAGCTCCGTCATCCCGTATTCGGAGGAAACCGCCTGCACACCGAACCGCTGGCCCAGGATCCGGTGCACCTCCTCACGGAGCAGCTCGGACCGCCTGCCCTTCATCCCCCCCGTCTCCATAATGGTCAGCTGCTCAAGATCCCCGAGAAAGGAGAAGTCCTCCCCGCTCTCCGCCCAATCCAGCAGCGCAAACGTCACGCCCAATACCAGCACCCTCCGCCCGTCGCCCTTCCGGGCCAGCTCCCTGAGACGCGCCGTCAGCTCCCCGTAGTTGTGCAGGTAGAACCCGGAATACGCCGAACCCGTCTGCTCAATAAAATGCTGCACCATATACACGAGCGAAGAATTATTTCGTTCAAGGTACGAGGGAAGCAGCGCCAGGATATGGTACTGGTCCGGAGAGCCGAAATGGTCCTGAAAAATAAGAGTGCTAAGGCTATGGTACAGCCCGGGATCAAACAGGAAATGCCTGCTCGTCTCCTTTCCGGTCGTGCCGGAGCTTTCAAAGACCGCTGCAGGCTCCCCCGGAGCACCGGTCCGGATCACGTGATTTTTGAACAACCGGATAGGCAGGAACGGAACATCGGTAAGCTTTTCGACCCGGTCGGGCGCAGTCCCCAGCAGGGAGATATACGATCGGTAAACCGGGTTATAGCACGCCTGGTATCTGAAAACTTCCAGGGCCACCTCCGTGAAATAGCGGCGGTCAAGGCGGAGCACCCTGTCCGCAAGCTCATGGCGGTGACCCGGCCAGGCGTCGGCATCAAAAACTTTCAATCTTGATAAATATTCGGTAGTACTGATTAAAATAATTTTAAATTTACAACCTAATCCGGAAAGAAAGAGTGTCTCAGGCAGAGATATTTCGGATACAACGACCAGGCTTCATCCGGATTATCCTCTTTATCAATCGTACCTATGAGAAATTCCATTACTGTACTATTCCTGGCTGCCTTTATGCTGGCCGCTTGTGTGGACATCCCCAAGTACGACGATACGCCTTCCATCGCCTTCAACAGCCTCACCAAGTATGTCGTCCCGGTGGATACGACGGCAAACACCAAAGACAGTATCATCGTCACCATCGATTTTACCGACGGTGACGGAGATCTCGGCGCAGGAAGGGAAGACCACTATCCCGATTGGGGGAACTACAGGCTGAGAACCTTCATCGTCAAGCCCGACAACTCGGAGCTGGAACTCAACCTGTCCCTCGATAAGTTCATGTTTTTCCCTCCGCTTAAGCCGGACGGCAAGCCCGGGCCTATCAAAGGGAAACTGGATTTCGGCCTGGTCACCGGCTTTCCCTACCAGCAAAGGGGCAATGTGCTGGTGCCATTGAAGCTCCGGATCAAGATAAGAGACAAAGCGCTCCGGGAAAGCCAGGAAGTCGAGACGGATACCATCTGGACGCCCATGCCCAGCTACTACCTCGAGCTCTGACGCGCTCCGGTAAGACTTTCAGCTTTTCAGTCTTCTGAGCACAATTCTGAACATCGTCCCCTTGCCTACTTCCGAGCTTTTCACGAAAAGCCGTCCCTCGTGGTAATTTTCTATGATCCGCTTGGCCAGGGTAAGCCCCAATCCCCATCCCCTCTTCTTGGTGCTGAAACCGGGATTGAATACTTTCTGAAGATTCGCCTTGTTGATGCCTTTGCCGGTATCCTGGATATCAATATTGATCTCCCCCGCATTTTTGGCTTTGTGCAGGTGGATGCGGATCGCGCCGATGCCGCTCATGGCGTCGACGGCGTTCTTGCAGATATTTTCGATCACCCACTCAAACAGGTTTTTATTGATCAGCGCCTTCTGACCTTCATCCAGCTCATTGACCACTGAAATTTTCACCTTGGTGGAGACCCGCTTTTCCAGGTAGGCGATAAAAGTGGCAATCACCGCGGCGATATCCTCTTCCTTCATCACCGGTGCCGACCCGATGCTGGAGAAACGGGTGGTGATCATCTCCAGCCGCTGCACATCTTTCTCCATTTCGTCCGTGACGGAGGGATCCAGCTCATTGTTGGATCTGAAATAGTCGATCCACGCCATCAAAGACGAGAGGGGCGTACCCAGCTGATGCGCGGTCTCTTTCGCCAGTCCTACCCAAACCCGGTTCTGCTCGGCCTTCCGGGACGAGCTGAAAGCCAGGTAGGCCAGGAACCCGATCAGGAAAATGATCGACAGCTGTATATAGGGATAGTACCTGAGCTGGGTAAGCAGGAAAGAATTGCTGTAATAAATGTATCCCCGTTTCCCGTTGCCCAGCTCGACAGGAATCGGGTTGTGTTCCACCTTCATTTTCTCCAGGTGCGAGTACAGCAGCTCGTCCTTTTCGCGGGGAGTGAGGTGTCCGGGCACAGCCACGTTGTTGTGGATCTCCGGGATCCCGAACTCATTGACATAGATGGCCGGGATCTCGTAGACATTATTGGCTTCCTGGATCAACTGGAATATCAGTGTAAAGTCATCGTTGGAGTCGCTGCTGCCCAATATCCGCAAGAGCTCGGCATACAGCCGCACCTGCCTGAGCTCCCTTTCCTCCAGCTTGTCTATCAGGTTGTCCGTGTAAAAAAGTGAGCCGATGCTGACCAGGATCAGGTTAAAGGCAATCACGATCTTATAGAGATTCTTCTGACCGTACGTATCCAGCAGGGACCGGCGAATCCTGAGGTTGCTCAGGATTGTATCCGGTCTGAAATCAGCCCGCCTTTTTTTTCTCTCTTCCGTTAATTGATCCATTGCAGCAACATGCGCCTGAAGGACGTGCGCTGACCTGCCCGTATCCCTCATTCTGACAATATTCAATAAATAACGTAAAATTTTATTTCCAAGCGCAATACTTGGCCAAAATCATCTCAAAACCTAACAAATGTCATTCAGGAGCCTGACAGAAATACGGAATTTGCGGCAGCGGACCAGGCAATAGTTTATACGCTTTCTAAATTAAAATCAACGCCTCAAACCTGCTTCCTTAAATAAAAATTGTGGCCTAATTTTGCATCCGATTAAATTCACAATAATGATTCACAGTCAGTTCAGATCCGTCAGCCTTTCTCACCGCGTCGCTCCGCTCCACATTCGTGAGCAGGTGGCGCTCAATGAGCAGGAAGCCAAAGATCTGATGTTACACCTGAAGGAGTTTTTTGAAGTATCGGACCTGCTGGTGGTATCTACCTGTAACAGGACTGAGATTTATTACAATTCCGACAGGGATCTTTCGGAAGATCTTATCAAGATCCTGCTTATCCGTAAGGGCATTACTGACATCCAGGCC
>JBEBSO010000233.1:0-6245 GCA_040394275.1 Telluribacter sp. | reverse complement strand
TGCCTGCACGACAACCTCGGGCACATCAGCTTTGCCGACCAGTATGGCCTGAATGTCGTGTTTAACAACCAATGGCTGGAATTGGATCCGCGCTGGAACTGCGTATCGGAAGAGGACGAGGCGGACCCTTTCATTATTCATTTCTTCAAAATCAAGCCCATTTTCCGGTCCTATACAGGGAACGCGTTCTACCGGGAAGAATTCATGAAATACCTGCGGCTTACGCCCTGGAAAAACCACGGAGGTCTTCCCGATTACGTCAGGCTATATTGGAAAGCCATCGCCAGGCTGAAGAAAATATTTCTCAGGTACCTGTCCGGAGCTTCGTATGCCGCAATTTGACAAAGTCACGCTGCTGATTACCCACTATAACCGGAGCGCATCGCTGGGGCGCCTGCTGGCGGCTTTCCGGAACCTGCCGTGCGTGTTCGGGGACATCGTCGTATCGGATGACGGGAGCAGGCCCGAACACCTGGAAGCCCTCGGCCGCCTCCGGGAAGAGTTTTCTTTCCGGCTCGTAAAAAGCACGCAAAACCGGGGCCTGGGCAACAACATCAATAAGGGACAGGATGCGGTCCGCACCGCCTACACGCTGTATGTACAGGAAGACTTCGAGCCTTCGGTGATTTTCCCGGCGCATTTCGCGGATGCGCTGGAATTTATGGAAAACGATCCCTCTCTGGACATGGCCCGTTTTTATGCCTATTTCCGCTACCCCAAACTGAAGCCCTACGGCAAAGGCTATTCGGAGATGATCTTCAGCTACGCAGACCCGGACCACCTGAAATTTTACCTGTACAGTGATCATCCCCACCTGAGAAGAAGCGATTTTTTTGAAAAATTCGGACGGTACCCCGAAGGGAAGAAAGGGGACCGCACGGAGTTCGCCATGGCCCTGTCGTTCCTTCACCATAAGGCACGGGGTATCTTCTTCGAGCAATACCATACGCTTTTTTTCCAGAAAAACACGGCCGCAGAGCCCAGTACGATGAACAGGGCGGGGTGGCGTGAAAGCCGCAGCCTGCCGGTACGGGTGCTGAGGTGGTTTTATCTCCGGTCCCGCTGGGTGAAAAATTCTTTTGAGCTTCTTTTCTTTAAAACCGGCCCCAAGACCAGGATATGAGCGGACATTACTATTTTGAAGACATTACCCTCCTGGTCACACATTATAACCGGAGCGACTCGCTGGAAAGACTGCTCAGGGAGCTGGCGAAACTGGGATGCCGTTTCGGGGAAATCGTGGTATCGGATGACGGCAGCGCCCCGGCTCACCAGGAAACGCTCCGGCGGATTTCGGACGAATTTGCAGCCCGGCTTGTCCGGGCGCCGGTAAACAAAGGCCTCGGCCACAACCTCAACAAAGGCCAGGACGCCGTAAACACCCCTTTCACACTGTACATCCAGGAAGACTTCGTGCCTTCCCCGGCCTTTCCCCAAAAGCTGCTGGCCGCGCTGCAGCTGCTGAAGGATGACCGCAGCCTTGACATTGTACGGTTTTACGCCTATTTTAGATATCCTTACCTGAAGCCCGTCGGCGGGGGATTTTCTGAAATGCGGTTCCGGTGGTACTACCCGGGCTACCGCAAATTTTACCAGTACAGCGACCATCCGCACCTCAGGCGAACGGATTTTTTTTCGCGGTTCGGAAGGTATGCGGAAGGAGAAAAAGGGGACGTGACAGAATATAAAATGATGATGTCTTTCCTTTTAAACAACGGGAAAGGATTGTTTTACGAAGACTTTACGCAGCTTTTTACGCAGGTAAACTCGGAAGAGGAACCCAGCACGATGAAACGGAACAAATGGCGGGAGAGCTCCCACCCGGTCATCGTCCTGGCGCGGCACATTTACCGTTACCTGAAGTTTTACGCAGATTACTGGCTTTTCCACAGGAAGACGCTGTAAATCACCATGCAAATCTGACCAGACAGCTTTACAACATTTATGAAAAAAAATCTATTCTTCCTGTTTTTGACGTTCTGCACCGGACAGGTATACAGCCAGAGCTACCAACCCATACCCGCCCGGATCGAGGCGGAAAGCTACTACGCCATGAGCGGCGTGGGTACGGAACCCACCAGCGACGAAAGCGGCAACCTGGAGGTCGGCTGGATAGCAGGCGGCAGCTGGATGGACTACGCGGTATCCGTACCGGTACCGGGGTATTATGTCGTCCAGTTCCGCATCGCGAACGGCTTCAGCGATGACGCGGCGCTCCAGCTGAAAAATGCCCAGGACCAGACAATCGGTGAGTTTATCGTACCGCGCACGGGCGGTATGCAAAGCTGGAAAACCGTAAAGCTTCTCCTCCCCTTTCCCGCGGGGAACCAGACCCTGCGGGTCGTCGCCAAAGAAGGAATTTTCAGCTTCAACTGGTTTGAATTCATCGACAGCAGCAAGCCGGTACCCGCCAGGATCGAGTCCGAGGCGTTTGATCTCGCTTACGGCGTTGCCACCGAGCCTGCCTCCGATACGGGCCTGGGGCTCAATGTCAGCAACATCGACGATGACGACTGGATGGATTACAACATCACCGCTGACTCGGCAGGACTGTATACCTTCCATTTCCGGGTAGCCAACAGCTGGGGGAACGGGCTTATCCAGGTCAGAGACACCGGCGGAACGGTACTGGGCCATGTCAGCATCCCCCAGACAGGCGGATGGCAGAACTGGACTACCGTGACCACAACGGCAGAGCTCCCCGCCGGAAGCCAGGTACTCCGTATTTTTGCGAAAAACGGCGCCTTCAACATCAACTGGATGGAAATCGTCCGGGGGGCCGCCGCACCCGAGCCCTCCGTCATCACCTTTGGCCCCCCGGAGGAGAAGGTGTGGGGGGACGCTCCCTTTGTCCTGTCCGCAAGCAGCAACAACGCGCTTGCGCCGGTAACGTTTTCTTCCTCTGCACCCGAAATCGTGTCGGTGGCCGCCTCCGGCGATACCTGGACAGCCACCATCCATGCGCCCGGCACCGTCGTGATCAGGGCATCGCAGGCGGCCGCCGGTAACTTTGCGGCTGCCGAAGATGTTGCGCATACGCTGACGGTCAGGCCTTCCGCTTACGGCGCACAAAAAATCACGCTGGATCCGAAAAGATGGTACCAGCTGAACAACACGGACAACGGCCTGGACGCCCTCTTCGACGGGCTCACCCAGGAAAACGTCCATACTGGCTGGGGTAAGGTGCTGGATACCTACGAAGCCTATTACCCGCTGCTGGACGGAGAGGAAATGACGCTCGAACGTATAAAATTCTTCGACTACGAAGGGATTTTCACGGACAGGCCGATGACCCTCTCGGTGATCACCGACCAATGGCAGCGCATACCCGTCGCCGCATTCACCGGCCAGATATACAACGGATGGGTGGGCCCTTACCCGGACCGGACCACCCCGGGGGAGGCCCGGTTCGACCTTGACTCGGCCATTACCAACATCCGGTATCTCGTGCTGACCATCCGGAGCGGCCTTCCTACCGAAATGGAACTGTATGGTACGCACGTCGCTGCGGATCCCCCGCTGGCGGCAGGCCATAGCCGGGAGATCAGGCTGAAAGATATGTTCGGCGTCAACGCCTACGAATGGAATTTCCAGGACGGAGATACCCCCTGGCAGATCAACGAGTCCAAAATGAACATGGCCGGGAGCTTCACAGGTATACGCCATTACATGGACTGGCAGAAGCTGGAGTCCGCCGAAGGCGTATTTTCGTTCAACCCGACCCTTTCAGGCGGCTGGCACTATGACCAGATCTATGAACGCTGTAAGCTGGCGGGCATAGACGTGCTGGCCTGTCTCAAGACACTGCCCGACTGGATGCTGGATACCTATCCCTCCGGGGAGCGCGACCATGAAAACGTACCTGTCCGCTATGGAAAGGACTTTTCCGATCCGGCCTCCTACGTCGAGCAGGCCAGGATCGGGTTTCAGTATGCAGCCAGGTACGGAAGCAATACGCAGGTAGATTCATCCCTGCTCAGCGTCTACTCCACGCCGAGGTGGCCGGGCGATAACCCGAACACGATCAGAATCGGCACCGACCTGATCAGGTACATCGAATGCGACAACGAAAGAGACAAATGGTGGAAAGGACGGAAAGGCTACCAGACGGCCCGGGAATATGCAGCCAACCTCTCCGCGTTTTACGACGGTCATAAGAATACGCTCGGGCCCGCGGCCGGCGTCAGGAACGCCGATCCCAATATGAAGGTGGTCATCGGTGGACTTGTGTCCGACAGCGACTATATAAGGGGAATGGTCGATTGGTGTAAGGAATTCAGGGGTTACCTCCCGGATGGCCGGGTAAACCTTTGCTGGGACGTGATCAACTACCATATCTATACGGACAATACCTCCTCCGCGCAAAGCGGCAGCTCCACGCGGGGTGCTGCTCCCGAAGTGACGGTGGCTGACGAAAGAACCCGCGAATTCATAGAGGTAGCCCGGCAGCTATGCTACGGCATGCCGGTCTGGATTACCGAAACGGGGTTTGACATACACCCCGACAGCCCGCTCAAGGCGATCCCGATCGGTCCGAAAAGCGCCCTGGACACCCAGGCAGACTGGATCCTGCGGACATCCCTGTTTGCCGCCAGGCACGGAGTCGAAAAGGTGTTCTTTTACCAGATGTACGACGACAACGGCACGGGGATGATTTTCGGAACGTCAGGGCTGATCAACGAAGGCTTTACCCGTCGTCCGGCCGCCGATTTTATTTACCAGGCTCAGAAAAAATTCGGGGAATATATCTACCGGGAAACACTCGGACAGGATCCGGTCGTAGATCGCTACGAGCTCGACGGCCGCACCATGTATGCTATTGTAGTACCCGACGAAACCGGCCGCACCGCCACCTGCCAGCTCCCTGCCGGGAGCTACAACAAACTGAAAGTGTATACCCCGCGCGCCGGCAGTGATGAGATGGATACGCTGGAAATTCAGCCTGCCGGCGGCTTCTTTACTGTCAACGCAGGCGAAACACCTGTTTTTGCCGTCCCCTACAGGGATTCCACCAGCGCCAGGACGGCTGTCCGGGGAATCACCCGGGATGTATCCGCTGCTGAAGCGCACGGAAGCAGCATCCTGGCCTATCCCAATCCTGCTTCGACACATTTTTTCCTGCTCCTGGACGATCCCGCAGAAGCCGGCGCCAGGCTGAGACTGTTCAATGCCGCGCAGGGTACCCTGTATGTCGACCGGGCCGTTTCACAGGAAGCCCTTCGCAGCAGGCAAAAAATAGATATTTCACACCTTCCGCCCGGTCATTACATTCTCGAAATCAGGCAGCAAAACCACAGTGTATTCCGGAAAATAGTCAAAAGCAGGTAATACCTGCTCCATGTCAGCATTTTCCCGCCGCGCCGCGTATGCCCCGGACGATACATCCAAATTTAATCCATTACCAAAGGAGATGTCAGAGAGATTACTGAAAAAGGCAAGAAAATCATTATCATTTGTTTCTATCACAGTAGGGATGCTGCTTATACTCTTTTCCCAGCATTTCGCCTACCTGAATGTAAAGAGTCTTACCTCCCAGAACAGCCACGTCAACAGCACCATCCGGATCCTGAACCAGACGGCTCATCTCGCCTATGTAACCAAAGAGCTGCAATCCAACGTCCGCGGGTACCTCATCACCGGCAACGGGAAATCCCTGCCCGATCGGCAGGGCATACACCGCCAGATACAGGCCATCACCGATACCCTAAAGAACCTGGTCGCCTATGACGCGGCGCAAACCCTGCGGGTGGCGGAACTGACGCGGATATCATTTGAACTCCTGGGATTCTTACATCATACCGTGCAGGTATACCAGGCCTCCGGGGCTGATTCCGCTTCCGGTATCATCCGGAGCGGAGAAGGAGTAAGGCTTTTCAACCTCCTGAAAAACAAAATCGACGAAATCGACCGGTTTGAAAATATACAGCTCAACCTTCACCGCAAAAAGGCACAGCAGACGCATGAAAAAACGCTCCTGCAGATCATCGGCACGGGTGTAGCCGGTTTCCTGATCACCCTCCTGGCCATCATTTTCCTGTTCCAGGACCGTCTCAAACAGCGAAACCTTAAAAGGGAGATCTACCGGAAGGAGCGCCAGCTCAGCCAGTACCTGGAGGCCATACCCGACGGCATCATGGTCGTAAATCCCCGGGAGGAAATCCTGCTGATCAACCAGTCGGGTAAAGAGCTGTTGGGAATCACCGAGATGCCCGAAGATCTCGCCGCCCTCCTGGACCAGGTCATGT
>JBEBSO010000232.1:0-6251 GCA_040394275.1 Telluribacter sp. | reverse complement strand
ATAAAAACCTTCGTGAAGCTAGCGTTTTACTGCCTGCGGAACAAGAGATAGCACTCCTTTTCGCAGGAAGGGAAAAGATACAGGCTGTCGTTGCGCAGCGTGAAGTCCTGGTAGGCCGGGGAGGCAAAATCCCCTCCGATGACAAAGCCTATTTTTTCATGGCCTTCCACTTCTTCCACCCGGTAATACCTGTAGGCCCGGTAGTATTCCGTTTCTTTCCCGGCTGAGCTGAAAAGCCCGTTGTCTGCAAAAGTTATGGTTTGCGCAGGCACCATCGCGATAGCCTTCTTTCGGATAAAAGTGGTATCCTTTAAGACGGTAGTATCTCCCGAAGCAGCTGCAATGGTTTCGTAGTAGGAAGAGTCGACGGTATGCAGACGGGTGTCGATCCGCCAGGTGCCCAGCAGGCGCGGATCCTCCCTGCCATGGCTGGCTTCCTCCTTTTTACAGGCCATAACGGAAACGAGGAAAAATACAATGACTTTGAAATGGGAAAGATTATTATTTTTCATCAAGGAATGAAATTAGAAAAGCATTCTCAGTTTCTTTTAATCAAATTAGGATAATATTATTAATAAACCATAACCTTTAATAAAACCATAACCTTATTGATGAAACCTATTGTTCAAATTTCCCTAGACCTGACTAACATTGATGAAGCCCTTGAAACAGCGGCCTTGGCGATCAGAGCAGGCGTAGACTGGCTGGAAGCCGGTACCCCCCTTATTCTCGCGGAAGGGCTGCATGGCGTGCGAAAATTGCGGGAAGCTTTTCCCGGCGTCCCCATCGTTGCCGATCTGAAGACGATGGACGGCGGATACCTGGAAGCGGAGATGATGGCCAAGGCAGGCGCGACCCACGTGGTGGTCATGGCCAGGGCCCATGAGGAGACCGTGCGCTGCGTGGTTCAGGCAGGAAAAGATTTTGGCGTGAAAGTAATGGGAGACAATATGATCTCCCCTGATATGGTTGCCGGGGCCAAATGGCTGGAGGACCTGGGATGCGACTACATCATTCACCACATCGGCTATGATGAGCGCCGGGGGATTGCAGCCCGGGGCGAGCGTATGCCTAACCCGCTTGACCAGCTCCGGCAGGTTGTGGAGGCAGTAAATGTCCCTGTACAGGCGGTAGGAGGACTTACCCTCGAGCAGGCCATCATGTGTCCGGAATACGGGGCGCCTATGGTGGTGCTGGGCGCGCCGCTCACCATCGACGCAGATTCATTCAAGACAGCCGACGGGGACCTGGAAAGCTCGCTCCGCCTGATTTGTGAGAAGATTCACGCATACGGAGAGGTGGTGAAGTTATCTTAATTTTGACAAACCTAATTTTAGAAAGGAAATATGAAATCAGCAGCGGTAGTTAATTATGCTCCGGAGAAAGGATCGGTAGAAGTACGCGAGGTAAGCCGTCCGGAGATCGGGGAGGAAGATATTTTGCTGGAAGTGGCCAATGTCGGAGTGTGCGGCAGCGATCTGCACCAGTGGACCTCCGATCACAGCTGGCAGGTGAATTATCCCGTCGTGCTTGGGCATGAGTTTGGCGGGCACATCGCTGCATTGGGCAGCGCCGTAAAAGGATGGAAGGAAGGGGACCGGGTGGTGAGCGAGACGGCCGCTGTAATCAGTCCTGACAACCCCATGACGAGGAGGGGGCTGTATAACCTGGATCCGACCCGGAAGGGATTCGGCTATGGCGTTGACGGGGCAATGACGCGCTTTGTGAAGGTGCCTGCCAGGCTGCTGCACCGGGTGCCGGCCAACCTGCCTTTCGAAGAGGCTTGCCTGACGGAGCCGTGTTGCGTCGCTTACAGTGCTGTCGTTGAAAATATCCGTGTTCGCCCGGGAGACCGCGTTATCGTACTCGGTCCCGGTACGATCGGTATCCTGTGCGCAGCAATGGCGGTTTTGTGCGGTGCGGAAGTGGCGGTAGTAGGTCTGGAGGCCGATAAAGGCAGGCTGGCCATTGCGGAAAGCTACGGGTGCACGGCGATCGTCGGGGATGCGACCGAATGGGCGATGTCACGGGACGGCCTGGGAGCAGACGTGGTGATCGATGCGGCAGGTGCCAGCGCTACGCTTAAAATTGCGCTTCAGCTGGTGCGGCCGAACGGGCAGATTTCAAAAGTAGGCTGGGGCCCCCAGCCATTGAATTTCTCTCTTGATCCGCTTGTACAGAAAAACGTAACCCTGCAGGGAAGCTTCAGCCACAACTGGCCCATCTGGGAAAGAGTAATTGCCCTGCTGGCCAGCGGTAAGATGAACGTCCGCCCGATCATAGGCGGGGTCTGGGGGGTAAACGACTGGAAAGAAGCATTCGGGAAAATGCATCGCGGAGAAGTAGTGAAAAGCATCCTGCGGCCGGAATAAACCCTGCAGCCATACGGCCGTCAGGCACATTGACCAGCTTGGAAAAATGAGACTGAAAGATAAAGTTATTGTTGTAACCGGTAGCTGTACCGGGATAGGGAAGGCCATTGCCAAAAGGTGTGCGGCCGAAGGCGCTTTCGTAGTCATACACGGGCTGGACAGGGAACCGGGAGAAGCGATTGCAGAGGAGCTCGGTGCGGACAGGGCGGGGCTGTGGATCGAAGATCTTACGGAAGAGGGGGCGGCAGACCGGCTTATCGGTTATGCCGTGTCCAAATTCGGACGCCTGGACGGCCTCGTAAACAATGCGGCGCTGATAGCCGGGTCGGACATTACCTCCACGACGCTTCCCTTTTTCAGGAAGGTCCTCGAGACGAATACACTGGCGCCTTTTGCCCTGATCCGGGCCGCTCTCCCCTTCCTGACGGAAAGCAGGGGGCGCGTGCTCAATATCGGTTCGGTAAATGCCTGGTGCGGAGAGCCCAACCTGATGGCGTATAGCGTCTCCAAAGGGGCGCTCCAGACGCTGACGAGAAACCTCGGAGATACGCTGCACCGTGAAAATGGCGTGAAAGTCAACCAGATCAACCCCGGATGGGTGTTGACGGAGAAAGAGGCCGCCCTGAAAAAAGCGGAAGGCTTTGCCGAAGACTGGGACAGCCGGCTGCCCCGCGTATATGCGCCGGCCGGCCGGATATTGCGGCCGGAAGAAATAGCGGCGGCGGCGATCTATTGGCTTGCCGAGGAAAGCGGCCCGGTCAGCGGGCAGGTCGTGGACCTGGAGCAGCATCCGCTGATGGGGCGAAACCCGCCGAAAGACCTTAGCTTGTTTACCTGATTTGTGAATTCCTGAATTTATTAACCTTATTCCTTTGAATGTATGCCTAAATTAGCTGCCTTTCCCAAGGCATTTATGCATGCATTGTGCAAAGACGGCACAATGCGTGTTTCCGAGTGGATTGACTTAGCGGTAAAGCTCGATATTGACGGATTGGAATGGTATGCCGGCTTCCTGGAAATGGCAGATGAATCCAACTGGAAGGCCTTCAGGCAACAGGTGGAGAGCCACGGAAAGGTGATTCCCATGATGTGCTGCTCGCCCGATTTTACCCATCCTGACAGGGCTTTCCGGCAAAACGAAATTGACAAGCAGAAGTACTGGATCGATATGACCCGGGAACTGGGCGGATCCTACTGCCGGGTGCTGAGCGGGCAGAGAAGGCCTGAATTGTCTGTAGGGCAGGGGATTGACCTGGCAGTTTCCTGTATTGAAGAATGCCTGCCTTACGCCGAGCAGAACGGCATCACCCTGATTATAGAAAATCATTACAAGGACGATTTCTGGGAGTACCCGGAATTTGCCCAGAAAATGGATATTTTCTGCACGCTGGTCGACAGGATCCGTCATCCTTTTTTCGGGGTCAACTATGATCCGAGCAATACCTACATAGCCGGTGAAGATCCGCTTGAGCTGCTCAGGGCGGTCTCCTCGAGGGTAGTTACCATGCATGCCAGCGACAGGTACCTTTCCGAAGGTACGCTTGAAGACCTCCGGAAGGAGGAAGGCGGCTCGGTGGGTTATGCCAAACGCCTGAAGCACGGGGAAATCGGGAAGGGACTGAATGACTATGATGCAATCTTTACCGAGCTCACCCGGGTAGGCTTCGACGGCTGGATCAGCATCGAAGACGGTGTGGACGGGATGGAGCAGCTCCATAGAAGCGTTGTTTTCCTGAGAAACAAAATCAGCCAATACTGGCCTGAGAAATCCTGAGCGTACATTCCCGATAATATAAACCTGCCGGGACATACTATATGCCGCGGGAACTTTGTTTTATTTTATAAATAGCACAAAGTTCTCGCACCTATGAAGAAGATGATTATCGCCGACGACCACGCTGTGGTCAGGTGCGGGCTGAGGGCCATGCTCGCCCGGGTATTCCCTGAATTTGAGATGGTGGAGACGTGGGACGGCGCATCTGTAAAAGCAGAATTGAAGAAAGGTGGTTGCGAGCTGCTGCTCCTCGACCTGATTATGCCGGAGACGGACCCGCACGCACTGATACACTGGATCAAGTCATTTCATCCCCATACCTACATACTTGTGGTTTCGATGAATGACGAAACGGTCTTCGGGAAGAGGTTCCTGAAGCTGGGTGCGGACGGGTACCTGAAAAAAGATTCGCCGCCGGAGGAAATCAGCTCGGCCGTGAAGACGGTGCTGAGCGGTGAAAAATACATCAGCAGCCGCCTGACCAACCTCATCGTGAAGGAAACCATAACAGGCACCCCGGTCAATCCCTTCGATTCGCTGACGCAGCGCGAATTTCAGGTGGCCAGCTACCTGCTCAGGGACTATAGTGTGGCGCAGGTCAGCGAACTGCTGAACATTCATTATTCTACCGCGAGTACGTTTAAGCAGCGGATCTATGAAAAGCTGAAAGTCGGCAGCCGGAAAGAATTCCTGGACCTGGCCGCAGCGTATGGCTTAAAAATAATGGCGGACTGATTTTTTTAATTGCAGAAATCTCCGATTACTTTATAGGACTGCGAATGGCCCAGCTCTCCCGCTTTGCTCAGGTCGAGGCAGCCTTCATTGACATGGCCCAGCGCAATTCCGATTATGCCGCGTACATGAAAGGCCTCGGCATAATCAGGACGGATTTTAATGGCGCTGCTGCAGTCCAGTACCGCCCCGGTCTGATCTCCTGATGCGGATTTTACCATCGCCCGGTAAAAATAGGCTTCGGCATACACCGGGTTGAGCTCGATAGCCATGTTGATGTCGTGCAAAGCTCCTTTGGGGTCCCCGCTTTTGCTTTTGCTCAATCCCCTTATAAAATACGCTTCAGAACGCTCCGGCGACAGCTCCTCTATCCTGGTCCTGTTTTTTACCTGGTTTCTCAGGTCATCGAGGACGGTTTTTGAAATGGGTCCGTTATAGGTAACTTTTTTGGATTCTGCAATAAAGGGATTGTTCTGCGTAATCGATTGGTTCAGGTCCAGGACGGCTCCCTTCTGATCTCCCATCTTACTTTTTGCAAATCCGCGGCCGTAGAGCGCTTCAAAATCGGCGGGACTGATAGACAGTGCTTTGTCAAAATCGGCGATGGCCCCGGTAAAGTCTTCTGTTTTGTTCTTGGCAAACCCCCGATGGGAATAGGACGCTCCGTCTGCCGGATCCAGGGCAATCGCGCTGTTGTAGTCTGCAATGGCCCCCTTGTAGTCGCCCAGTTTCACTTTTGCAAAACCCCGCCCCGAGAATGCACCGCCTCTCTTGGGACTGAGCTCGATCACTTTCGAATAGTCGGCGAGGCTCCCGGCGTAGTCTTCCAGGGATTGCTTGCAGCTGGCGCGGGCATAGAGGGCAAGCACGTTGCCGGGCTCTATGGCGAGCGCCTGGTCGAAATCCGACAGGGCAAACCGGTGGTTGCCTATTTTGCTCATGCTGATGCCGCGGTTGTAATAAGACCGGGCGTCTTCGGGGTTCAGTTCGATGGCTTTGGTGAAATCCTGGATGGCAGATCGCTGGTCATCCTGGAAACTCTTGCTCACGCCCCGGCTCTGGTAATACAAGGCCTCTTTGGGGCTGAGCTCGATGGCCTTGTCATAATCCAGAACGGCCCCGCGGTAGTCCTTAAGGCTTGCCTTGGTAAGCCCGCGGTTGAAGTAGCTGGGAGCGTGGGTAGGGTTGGTGGCAATCACCGCGCTGAAAGACTGGAGCGCGCCCACGAAATCCCCGTTTTTTGCCTTGGCGTTGCCCTCTTCAAAGAAATCGGCGGCGGATCGCTGCGCAAGGGCTGTGTAGGTGGTAAAGCAGATCAGGGTCAGGCAAATCAGTAAAAATGTTTTTTTCATAGGGAAGTAAAAATTGCCTTA
>JBEBSO010000231.1:0-6269 GCA_040394275.1 Telluribacter sp. | reverse complement strand
CTCTGCATCCCTGCCGAAAAGGATGTGTTTGTTGAACTGGGTCGCCTCATCTGCCGGGTAAAATGGGAGGAAACTCACCTGCGAGGCATTCCGGGCCTGGCGGAACACCGCTGCTCCGCCGCTCACAGTTTTACCCAGCTCATCCGTCATATTCGCGATATACGGGCCGGTCCGGTCGTCAAACGATCCATATGCACGCACCACAGCCGTTGTGGTTGGTGCAAACTTAATGGTTACGTTGGAGCGGATCTGCAGCCGGTCGATATCAATATTGTTTTTGAGGTTGTTTTGCGCACTCTGTTTAAGGATGCCCTGGTCGTTCTGATAGTTGGCAGCCAGGTAATACTGTACGGACTGACCTCCACCGGTAAGGTTGAGGTTGACCCGCCGGTTGGTGGCATGGTCGTCGATCAGGTAGTCGTACCAGTTTACTGCCGGGTACCGGACCGGATCCAGCCCCAGCTCGGTACCGCGGATCTTAGCGGAGGAATATGGGAGCGGCACCATCGGATCCCTGGTGCGCACGGCTTCGTTGTGCAGTCGCATGTAATTAACCGGGTCGGCGAGCTTCAGCATCTTCGTGTTGTACGAGTTAGACTGCTCAGCGCGGATATTGATCGCCAGGCGGTCTACCGCACCCACTTTGGTGGTCACCAGGATCACCCCGTTCGCACCGCGCGCACCATATAACGCTGCTGCGCTGGCATCCTTCATGACCGAAAACGACGCAATGTCGTCCACATTCAGCCTCGCGAGGTCATTTGCCGTCATTTCCACACGGTCAATCAGGATCAAAGGATCCCGTTTGCCGCCCTGGCTGAACGTGGTGACACCCCGGATGTAGAACTCAGCGTTATCGAGCCCGGGTTCTCCGGAACGCTGGTACGCGATTACACCGGCCACCCGGCCGGCAATAGCCGATGTCAGGTTGCTCGAGGGAATCTTCAGTTCGGTAGGCTTTACCGTGGTAATGGCCGAAGTAATACTTTCTTTTTTCTGCGTACCAAATGCGGTGACCACCACCTCTTCCATTTCACTTTCCGAAACATCCATTGTGATCCGGATTTCTGACTTCCCTCTCACCGGCACTTCTTTCGGGGTGTACCCGATTGAAGTAAACTCCAGAACGGCATTTTCATCCGGAACGGTCAGCGCGAAGTGGCCGTTCAAGTCTGTCACGGTGCCGATCAAAGTTCCTTTTACTTTTACGGTTACTCCGATGAGCCCCGCCTCGTTCTCGTCACTCACCCGGCCGGTAATCTTCCGTTCCTGCCGGATTATCGTTACATCCACTGCGCTGAGTGCATTGAAAGTGAGGGCCGGTATGGCTTCTGATTTTTTACGTCGCCGGAGAAGTATATAGTTGTCTGCCACCTCATACTGGATACCCAGAGGTTGAAGTAACCTGTCCAGGACGTGACCCAGCTGTTGTTTTTCAGCACTTATAAATGCCCGTTGGTTAGTTTGGATCATTTGAGGGCTGAAAACAAATTTGAAGCTTGTCTGCTTCTCAATTTGTTCCAGAATAGTAGTGATTTTCTGATTTTCTTCCCTCAATGATACTGGTTCGGTCAGTGTCTGCGCACGACTGTTGTTTGGATAAGATAGCCCTGTGAGGGAGATCAGCAAGAGTAATTGAAACAGAGAAATTCGCATAACCTTTCGCCATACGGACTGGTTTAGGTAATTTTTTTCCATACATTTACTTTGTTTTTGTTAGAGAATTGGCAAAGACATCCGTGCTACCCGGCGCACCAGCCTGGTAGTGGAAATTTGGATCTTCCGGTAATGTGCCCGCATTACCGGAATCCAGTTTGTGTTTATTTTTGCATACCTCCTTTCCGTTTAGCGGCAACCCTGGTTGTTGTTGATGACAATCTGTCCATCCAGCACCTCATAGGAAGCCTCGAGTACTTTACAAATCAGATCCAGTTTTTGGTATAATGTTTCGTTTTCAAGCGGTGCGGTTACCGTACAGTTTTTGAGGGATTCCGGATCCCATGTAATGGGTATCCCATAAGCCGCTTCAAGGTTACTAAAGACTTCAGCCACCGGTGTATTTATGAAATGAAAGGCCCGGGGTTGTATGGTGGTCGCCGGCAGCAACCGGGGGCTTTCCACAATTGTTTTGACCAGCTTTTTGGGCTTTCGTTCAAAGAGCGCCATTTGATTGGGTGTGAGGATAACGCCCGGCTGCTGCGGGGTGGCGTGTCGGTCATCCTGTACCGCCGGGGTGACCGACACCTTCCCGCTGATGACCTTTACCGTGGTCGAAGCGGCGTCAGGCCTGGCCTGTATGGTAAAACTGGTCCCCAGCACCTTGGTGGTCAGATCCTGCGTATATACAAAAAAAGGTTGCCTGGTTTGCCGGCGGATCTCAAAAAAGCCCTCTCCTTCCAACGAGATTTCCCGCTTCTGCGGGTCGAATTTTTCCGGGTAGGTAATCCGGGCTGCCGGCGACAGCCTGACTTTTGACCCGTCCGGCAGCACTATTTCTACCGGGTGATTGATCTCATTTGTTTTTTCTATCAGCCGGCTGTCCGTGACGGCAATTACAGGTGTGACGGTATCTTGAATCCCTTCTTTTTGGGTTAGGATAAAATAGGTGAAAGTACCCGCCAGTACGATTGCCGCCGCGGCTTTCCACCCGTAGGTGCCCAGCGCTGCACGCCATTTTACCGCGCGGATTACCCCGTCGATCCGGCGGCTCGTTTCAGCGGGGTCCTGCTCAACCGGCTTTATTTCAAGCGCCTGAACAAGTATTTTGGCTTTAATGACCTCGTCCCGCTTTTCCGGGTGGGCCGCAAGCCACGTCTCCCAAAAATGGTCTTCGGATGGTAGCTGTCCTTTGCTCCATCTTTGGAAATAGTCATTAAGTACGAAATCTTCGACGGTGTAGTTGCTAAAGTCCATGATAAAATTCGGTCTCCATAAGTATATAGAGAGGTTTTTTAAGGAGTTACTGAAAATTTAAAAAAAATATTTAAAAAAGGCTGAAACGGGTAAATAGGAGGCTGAAACCGGCTACATGACCTCCCGCAGACTTTTGATGGCTGAGTGTATCAGGTTGTAGGCGGATTGTTCGCTGATGGACATCATGTCCGATATCTGGAGGTATCCCAATCCCTGGTAAAACCGGAGATAAACGGCTTCCTGCTGGCGTTTGGTAAGCCGTTTTACCGCAGTCTGCAATGTCTTCTTCAGATGTTCATGCGTCTCGTGGGAGATAATGTCACTTTCAACGGGGTATTCGGACAATATATCGAGATTCTCCTCACATTCAAAAAACTGGTGGTCCCGGGACAAGGTGCTTTTGTGAAGAATGTGAATTTTTCTGCGCAGTGATTTCAGCAGGTAAAAGCGGACGGAAGGGGTGTCCGACAGGAAGGAGCGTCTTCGCCACAGATCCAGAAACAGGTCCTGGATGGCATCTTCCACAAGCGTGTAATCGTGTGTGAACCTCGCGCCGTAGTCGAAAAGAATTTTGTAAAAAGTGTCAATCAGGAGGTTCAGTGCTTTGGGGTCGCCCTGCCGGAAGGCGATCCAGAGCTCGGAGATCTCCTGATCATTTGTCATGTTGGGAATAAAAGATGTTGAACAGATTGCGGCTGCAATATAAAGCTAATATGCGCATCCCGCTCCACCGTTTGCCAAATAGCGGCGTGAACGGGAATGGCAGGCTTCCGTACGTCCGTTGATCCGGTCCCGGGCGTAAAGCGCACAACGAAAATCCCGCCGGCGCATCGCCGGAGTCTGACAACCCGTCTGCCGGGCTACCCAAACAGGCACTCGTCCAGGAAGGCGGGAGAGTACCCGTTCTTCACGGCCCACTCCACGGAGGTCAGCACCTTCTGCCGGTAATCCGGCTGGTAGCCTTTGTAAAACGGGTAGAAATATTGCTCATGGATGAGCAGGTCGCAATAGGGCGGCTTGCGGGATTCTTTCTCGTATTGGTCGAGGAAGGGGACGATCCTGTCCGCCTTTACGGTATCGAGAATGACGCTGCTTTTGATAAACGAGATGTCCTCCCGGTTGTCTCTCCATACGAAGCGCCTGTTCATGTGCCTGCGCTGCTCCACGGTAAGATAATAGGAGGTGGGGGGCAGGTTGTTGTCCACGTTGAAGTCGCAGAGCTGCCCGGTATACCCGCAGTCTCTCAGGGCCCTGGATACCTCTACGGGCACTTCCCCCCAATGCAGGGTGGTGACGGGGCCCATCACTTCTTCTCCCGCAAACCTGCGGATCTGGTTCATCACGCCCTCACAGTCATGCCTGACTTTCTCGTAGCTCGCGTGGAGGTAAGGATTGTCGGGGAATTCGGACCAGGCATGGAAGCTCAGCCGGAGCCATTCTGCATTTTCTCTCCATTCGCTTTTGAATTTGTCCGTCATCCGGGAGAGATCGAAGTGATCGGTTTCGTAGAAAAGATTGATGTGCGTCTTGGTGCCGTAGGTCTGGTGGAGATACCTGAGAAACCCGAGGAAGGGGGTGTCAAATATGGAGGTATACTCATGCGCGTTGGCCTGGATGTCTCTCAAAAACCAGATTGCGTCGTCTATGGACAGCCTGTACTTGTCCTTCAGCCGGGGCGCCAGGAAAACGGTGATCTTCTTCGTTTTATTTGACCTGTGGTCTTTTGCGGTCAGCTCGTTCCTGTACCCGGACAGCGGTACCACAGCTGTATAGTAACCGTCTTTATACTCCGCCACGACCTGGTTGACGGATATTTTCCTGCGGGGAGGCGCGGCTATTTTCACGCCGATCATCAGCCGGCCGCCGTTGAGCGGCCCGTCGCCTGTATGAAGAATGTCCCCGTCGATGGGGCCGACGAATACCGGCTCTGTGACCGGGGCACCGGCGGGCTGGTCCTTCCATCCGGCATGCACCACCAGGCCTCCGAGTCCTGCTATGAAGTCGCGCCGGTTCAGATCAAAAGTTTTCATGGGCGTAAGGGGTTCAAAGGGTTTTAAAGTTCAAAAGGTTTTGAAGTTCGAAGGAGTTCAAAAGTTCAAAAAGTTCGAAGGAGTTCAAAAAGTTCAAAAAGTTCGAAGGAGTTCAAAAAGTTCAAAAGTTTAACTCCAGAACTAAAATAACTCCGGAACTCTAGAACTGTCATTTTAACATGTATCAGGCAGGGCGTTTGCCTGGGCGGACCTGAAGCCAGGCAGATGCTATTTGCCGGCGCAGTCCTTCTTCAGCTGCTCGAAATACAGCACATAGGCCGGGTCATTGGCTGTTTTCGCCAGCGGCAGGCCCGCCTCGGTATCTTTCAGTGCCACATCACATTTCCCGATTTTGGCGGCGATCCTGGCCCGGAGGTAGTACACCCAGAACGCTTTGTTGGTTTCGAGCGCTTTGGATGCCCATTCGTAGGCTTTACTGAGATCGCGGCCGGTATCCAGGTAATAGCCGGCAGCCTGAATGTACGTGGCAGAATTGATGTCTGCAGCGGCCATGCTCCTGTTGATTTCGTCCATGACCTCCTTGTCTGCATCCTGCCTGACGTCGAACGACACCTGCGTGTTTTCCCACCGGATGGCAAGGGTCGCGTGGGTGGGGGAAAACGCATCGAAGGCGATGGTAAAGAATTCTTCCGGTGTCGCCAGTTTGGAAGCTTTCACTTTGAACCTCAGCACATCGTTGTCCGGGTTGTAGGTGTAAGCTCCCCAGGCCTTGGCATCTTTGCTCAGGATGATCGTCCATTCGTCGGGGGCCGGGATGGTAAACAGCCCGTAGCTTCCGGCCGGGAGCAGCCGGCCGTTTATTTCCATCGGTTTGGACAATATGAATTGAGTCGTTTTGTTGGCTCCCGTTCTCCAGACCGCGTTATAAGGGACCTGGTGCCCGAACATTTTGCGGCCTTTCAGCGCGGGCCTGCCGTATTCTATCCGGACTTCCCCGAGGCCTACCGCCTGGGTGACGGAAGCCGAGGGGCTTGCTGCGGGTACGCTGATCTGCGCGCCGGCCAGCTGAGAAAAGAAAAAGAAACAGGCATTTGAAAAGTAAAAAAGCAATTTGTTCATAGTTGTGCCATCGGTTTGGTAACTGCGGCAAAGATAGCAATTGTAAGACAGTTTCGGAGGAAACCGGCCCGGGGAGCGCATGTATCTGCCGTTTACCTGATTTTGATGGTGTATTCCAGCCCCTTTCCCGGCCGCAGGGTCGTCGACAGGTACCCGTTTGCCGGATCGCGCACGTAGTCGAGGTAATCCTGCATGGCCTGCCTGAATCCTTCGGCGTCGTCGACAATGATCACGGCGCCCGGTTTG
>JBEBSO010000230.1:0-6270 GCA_040394275.1 Telluribacter sp. | reverse complement strand
AAGCTGTTTTTAAGAATCATCTTGTCCCCAGCCCCGATCGTGGAAAACCAGCAATCGGCCGGCGTACTGAACGCTGCTTTCCGGTCCGCGCTCATGATTATCCTCCCGTTGCCGGCCTGCTTTACTGTCGCCAGGGGCCGGTACTCCTGGTCCAGCAGCGCAGCGCCCCTGTACGTTGCAGCAAACGGGAGGCTGGTCCTGGTCAGCGCGATATCCCCTTCTGTGGATTCGATCCTGACCTTACCCGTCAGCAGGTGGTCTTCTGTTTTCAGCTGCAGCTCCCGTCTCCCGTTCAGCGTAACGCCTGCCAGCGGATGCACGACCTGGCCGTACCGGTTGGCGAAATGGACTACCGAAGCCGGGTGTGCGAAATCCCCGGCCTTATGTTTTTTCGCCAGGCGGACCTTTACTTCCGATTTCCTTATATCGACTTCCGTGACGGTTCCGGCTATATCCGGGTTCCGGAAAACCCTGCCGTTCCATTTCAGGTAGGTCCCGTTGCTGAAGAAGACACGCAGCAGCTTTTTCTGTGTGCCGAAAGTCAGCGCCACGCTATTGGCGTCGGTTTCTATTCCGTAGGCAGGGAGTTTTTTTACCGTATTCAGCGTGTCATTTATCACGACATCCACAGCTTTTTCACGGGTTACTTCAACCACCTGGCCTGAACCCGCCTGCAAGGGCAGCCTCCGGGTCGATTTGATATAAGGCGGACCCGAAAAAGGCTCCAGGACGCTGACAAATGTACTTTTTAGTACACTGTCCCTTCCGGACTCTCTCCGGACAATCAAATACTTCAGAAGGTGTGTCCTGGCGCGGGGCTTATCATAAGCGTCTGCCTGGAAGACGGCCTGGCCGGGCAGGTTTTCAATATGTATCCTGAGCCTGGCATCCGGATCGCTGATGTGCGCATACTCCAGCACCGGGTTCCCTTTTTCGAGCTTCTGCACGTTAAAAAAATGCTGGAAGCCGGAGCCTTTGTAGGCTGTATATTCACCGGAATAGCCCTTCGCACCCATCTTTTCATCATCATACAGCGCACCCGGCGCTATATCCTCACCCGCCAGTGTCCCGGGCCGGGCGCTTCCCCAGGTACCCTCACGTTCTGAAACCGATCCGGGAGGGCCGTGAAGGAGGTAATCGTGCTGCCGGCCGCCGGTGACGTTGAAAAAGTCGACGATATAGCTTTGTCCGGAGTCGACATCTACCATTACCAGGTTTCTCCGGTACTGGCTGGTCTGCCCGTAAGCAGGTGAAGAGGCATCCATGCTCCGCGCGAAGGACCCGTCCGAGAAATCATGCAGCACCCCGGGAAGGCTTTCCCGCTGTTTCCCCGCGTCTACTACCACCGTATTGTGCGAGGCGGTATGGCTGGACCACGTGAACCGGCCGGGCACGTAGGAGTTGGCTACATCCGGGTAACCCAGGTCCGGCATCATTTTTTGCCGGTTGGCAAACACCTCGAAATTGAGTAAATCATAATGATAATGAGCAAAATGCATCCCGTAGGTGAAGGCTACCGCCGTCTTATCCCGGGTATTATTAAGAATACCCATTCCGTAGCCGGCAAACAGTCGAGACGGCTGCCCCGGCACGCTTCTGCCGTCCGGCAGCGGAGCCGTCTCCGGCAGCACTTCTCTGAACAATGAGCCAAAAGTGGAAAAAGACCGGCTGCCTGTTTTCCCGATACCTGCCAGCCAGGTCAGGTAGGCAGGGTCTTTCAGGGTGGCATAAGCAATCTGGTACGGGTCGGGCAGGCGCCCTGTTATGCCGCCCAGCACCGATCCGCTGTCACCCCAGTCCGGTGTGTAGCGACCGGCGGCAACCATCCGGATCGGGGCATCAAAAAGCATCTTCAAGCGGGGATCCTGAAAGAGGTCTGTTCCGCCTTTCTTCAGGAGCTCGCTGAGCTCGGCAATTTTTTTTATCCAAAGGATGTTATAGTCCGGCGATTCCATCGGGACGCCATCCCGGAAAACCAGATTGTAGAGTGCAAAGCGCATGCCGGTGTGTAATTCCTCTTCCCCGGGCTCGTCCACAAGCATCCGGATGTACGTACCGGTTTCGGCATGCTGCCTGGCCAGCAGAATATTCAGGAGGGCCGTCTGGTGCATCCCGAAATTACCTCTGATTTTACGGGACTCATAGGCATCGAGTGCTTCCTCCAGCAGATTGGCTTCTATGAATGCACGGATTTCCCGGCCGGATTTGCCCAGGAATCCATGCAGTGCCGTATCCTGGTCAACCGCATCCCATACCATATCATAGGCCTGGGCTACATCTTCTATCAGGAAGCATTCCCAGATATGATCCAGGACTTTTCCCGGGTATTTCCTGTTCTGGGCCCTGCTCATCAGGCCGTACCTCGACTGGCCTTCATGCTCCATAGAAGGGTAAATCTCGGCCATGCGGTAAAGCATGACCAGGGCCTTGTGCGCGTACTTCTTTTCCCCGGTCAGGAGATAGGCCCGGCCGAGATCTGTTATCCCGGTCTGTATGTGATTTCTCCATAGCCAGAGATTGGCGTAAGCCACAAACCAGTACCGTTCTCCATCGGGGGCTACCCATCCCCACCCGTTGTCCGCGTACTTTTCCTCCCGGTGGAAGGGGGCCTTGAAATCACTTTTATAGTACGATTCAAAGTCATTGGAGGGATACACTTCGCCTCCGACCGGGCATTTTACTTTGAACGGGCGGGTGGGGTCGAGAATCCAGGGGTAAGTGCCTCCTTTTTTAAACACGGCGTCACCGTGAACGGGACATCCGCCGGAATTAAGCTCAAAAGCCCTCGGTATGCGGGCGTCACCGAGCAGCTCATAAAGCCGCTTGTCCTGCCAGCTCACCCACTTTCCGGCGTTTTTCAGAATTGCATCCCTTACGTTTGCGGCCTCGGGGAAACGGGCGATGTTGGCCCGGGCTGTCCTGATTTCCTCGTCTGAAAAGATCATCCGCCTGCTTTTCAAGCTTCCCGAAAGGACCCTGTCCGGTTTTTTTTCAAAAGGAGGGATCACAAGCCCGCCCGTACTGACCTTGTCCCCGGCCGGCGCCTGACCGGTAGCCGGGTGTGCCTGCAACAGCAGGAAGGCAGCCGGGATAAGGAGGTAAAGGGGAGGTATGCCGTTAAAAAGGGATAAACATATCCCGATGGGTTTCATCATCAGCTGGTGTATGTTTTTGTATTTTGTCCTGGAACAATTCTTCCCGGCGGCCGTTACCAGGTGCCTGCCGGTCGCGGTATACCCGGATAAGAATAATCCGGGCACGTTGGTCAAAATATGATTTCAGAAAAAACAGACTTGATTTCGACTTTATCCCCGATTCCGATGTTGCCTATCCAGATTTCAGAATCCGGCGGAAGGCTGTTGTCCGGGCTCTTCAACAGGGTGATGACTTTGTCACGGCTTTCTTTCACCAGCCCCAGTGGCCGGAAGGCCTGATCCAGGACATGGGCTCCTATGTACTGGGCATATAGCGGGAGGCTGTTTTCGGCCCGGATGACCGGTTTATCCTGGGATTTGACATGTATTTTCCCGATGATGGGATCGTCGGACAAGGATATATACAGCTTGTCCTGTATTTTCTTTATGGATTTGACAGGATGGGCGGTGGTCCGGATTTCGTTTGAAAAGTGGGCGGTCTCCGGCGCCGGCGGGTTGTTTTCGAATGAGCCTGCTTCCGAAAGAGAGACCTGTACTTCGCCTTTCAGGTAGTCTATCTTCTCGACGGTGCCGGTTACAGGGGCCTTTTTCCAGGTCCGGTCGCCGTACTGCAGATAGGAGCCGTCGCTGAAGAAAACACTTTTCAGTTTCCCGTCTTTGTCCAGGCGGACGACTGCTGTGGCGGCGTCGGTTTTGAGCGGGTAGGCTTCCAGGGTTTTGTCTCCTTTCGCGGCATCGCTGATGATGAGGTCCGTTCCGGCTGCATGCGCCACCTCTATGGCTTTCGCTCCGGGTCGGGACATCCCGATTTCCCGCGCGGAGCGGATATACGGGGTGAAGGAATACGGCTCAAACACGCTTAAAAAGCTGCTTTGCAGGGAGCTTGAGGTGGTATCTGCGTGGCGCGTGATGATAAATTTAACCAGGTGCTTTTTGGCCCGGGGCTTATCATAGGCATCGGCAATGAACGAATCGTAGCCGGCCCGGGGCAGCAGGTGCAGCCGGATACGGGCATTCTGATCGGACTTGTGCGTATAAGTCACCGTGTGACTGCCGGGAGCCAGGCGTTTGACATGGAAGAAGTACTGGTATCCCGAACCGTTATAGGAGGCGAAGCTGCCGGCATATCCTTCCTTGCCCAGGACCTTGTCGTCATACATCTGTCCCCACGGAACTTCCCTGCCGCCTGTAAGCGCGCCGGCTGCATCACCTGTGATCGCCTGGTCAGGTATGGATACGATACCCGGGGGGCCATGAAGGATATAATCATGCTGCCGTCCGCCTGCTACGCGGAAGAAATCGACCACGTAGCTTTGCGTGCTGTCCACATCTACCATGACCAGGTGCCGGCGGTAAAGCGGGGATTGCCGGTAAGCCCGGGAAGAAGCGTCAATGGTCCTGATGCCGTTGCCGGTGGAAAAGTCATGGAGCAGGCCGGGCGCATTCTGGTTTTGTTTTTGTGCGTCCACTACCACCGTGTTGTGCGACACCGTGTTGGTTGACCAGGCATACAGCTCTTTGACATAGGCATTCATCGCGTCAGGATACCCGAAGTCGGGCATCATTTTCTGCCCGTTTGCAAAGAGCTCCAGGTTCAGGAAATCATTGTGGTAGTGATAGACGGATTTGCCGTAGTGAAGAGACAGGGCTGTTTTGTCCGCTGTGTTGTTCAGTATCCCGATCCCGTACCCGGCAAAAAGGCGGCTCTTCTGCTCCCGGACAAGTCTTTGGTCGGGCAGGGGGCTCACCAGCGGGATGACCGGCCTGAACAGGGATTCGAAAGTCGAAAATGTGGCCGGCCCGGTTTGGCGATCCGGGGCGAGCCAATACTGGTAGGCGGGCTCTTTGTAGGCATGATAGAGCGTCTGGTATACTTCCGTGCTGCGGCCGATGGCGCCTCCGAGCGTGCTGCCTGTATCGCCGATATCGGGAGTATACCTGCCGATGACAATATTTTTCAAGGGGCTGTCAAAGAGCGCTTTGCTTTTTTTGAGGGAAAACAGGTTCTCCCTGCCGGCTTTTTGGACGAGCGCCATCTGCAGGCTCAGCTCGTTAATCCAGTCGAAGTTATACTCCGGGGATTCCAGCGCCATGCCGTCGCGAAATATCTGGTTGTATAAAGTATATTTCAGGCCCATCCGGGGCTGGTTTTGTCCCGGGCTATCGATAAGCTCCCGGATGTACCTGTCCCGGAGCGGGTGCTGCCTGGCCAGCAGCGTATAAAGCAGGGCGTTCTGGTGCATGCCATAGTTCCCCTGGATTTTTTTCTCTTCATAGGCGCGGACAGCTTCCTCCAGGACATTGGCCTCGATAAATTCACGCACCTGGGGGCCGTTTTTCCGGTAATGGGCCTGGATCTCCTTGTCCCTGTCGATGTAGTCCCAGACCAGGTCGTAAGATTCGGCCACGATCTTGATAAACCGGGCTTCCTGGATATGGTAGAATATTTTTCCGGGGAAATCGCTGCCCTGCTGCTTGAGCAGGGCGCCATACCGTGATTGGTTTGCGTGGTCCATCGAGGGATACACTTCGGCAAGCCTGCCCAGGATGACGATGGCCTTGTGTGCAAATTCGGGATTATTGGTGAGGATATATGCCCTGGAGAGCTGCTGAAGTACATAAGACAGCTCCCGCATTAAATGCTCGTTGGCATAGGCTACGAACCAGTATCTTTCCCGGTCGGGGGCCACCCAGCCCCAGCCGTTGTCGGCAAATGCGGCGGTGGTATCTGTTTTCAGGCTGTAGCCGCTTTTGACGTAGGCATGAAAATCATTGGAAGGATATACTTCGCCTCCTACCGGGCACTTTACCGAGAAAGGCCGGTGGAAGTCCAGTATCCAGGGGTATACCCCCCCGATGTTAAAGACAGTATCTCCATGAACGGGACAGCCGTTGATATTGAGGTCGAAGGCCCTGGGCACCCGGGCATCGGCGATCAGGTCGCGGAGGTCCTGGTCCTTCCAGGCCAGCCATTTACCGGCGAGGCCGGCAATGCTGTCTCTTACTCTTGCGGCATGGGCATATTGCCGCATATTGCTTCTGGCCAGGCGGATATCCTTATCGGTGAAAATGAGCTTTTCCTTCTTAAGCGGGAATTCAGCTTTTTTTTCGGCCA
>JBEBSO010000229.1:0-6275 GCA_040394275.1 Telluribacter sp. | reverse complement strand
ATCCGGACACCCCCTGTATCCCGTCCACCACGACCAGCGGACTGGTATTGCCAGTGGTGCTCTTGCCGCGGATCAGGATACCGGAGTCGTCCCGCCCCGGCTCACCGGTCCTGTTGGTGGTAATGACCCCCGGCATCATCCCGGCCAGGGAGTTGGAAAGGTTCACCACCGGGCTTTTCTTCACTTCTGCGCTCGACATGCCGGCCACCGACCCGGTCAGCGTGGCTTTCCGCTGTGTACCGTACCCGACTACCACCACCTCTTCCAGCGACTTGTTGTCCACTTTCAGGGATATATCCAGGCTGGTCCGGCTGCCGGCCCGCACCTCTTCGGTCAGGTAGCCGACAAATGAAAATACGAGCACGGAGTTGTCATCCTGCACCAGCACCGAAAAAGCCCCGTTTTCATTGGAAATCGTTCCCTGCCGGGTGCCCTTTACGAGCACGCTCACACCGGGCAGCGGATCGCCCTTTTCATCTGTCACCCTGCCTTTCAGCACACGGTCCGGCAGGGCATTCTCAAACGCGGGAACACCTTCCTCCGCACGGGATTCCGGCGTCTCCGTTTTTACCCGCTTCCTCAGGATAATCTGCTGGCCCACCACCTCATACTGCAGCTGCAATGGTTTCGTGATCCGGTCAAGCACTTCCGAAAGCGTTTCGTCCTTCGCTTCCACCGAAATGCGCCGGAAAGCGGGCAGCGTCTTCGGGCTGTAGGCGAATTTCACATGCGCCCTTCCCTCGATATGACTCAACACCCGCCTCAGCTCCTGGTTTTCCAGGCTGATGCTGATCCTGCGCGAAAGGAGCTCCTGTGCCGAGCTCTCGCGCCCCATGGAAATTCCCGTAAAAATCACCGCCAGAAAGACTTGTAAAAGCGATATTTTCATAAGGCGCAGTAAAAATGAATTAAAAAATAGCCGTTTTTTCATTAGATTTAAACGTTTTTGTGAATGACTTGGCAAAAACACGTCCCTTCACCGGCACGCCGGTGTTACACCCGTAAAAAAGGGATACTGGCATCAGCGGTGGTAGGACACTGCTGGTGCTTTTTATCGGATCACAGCATTTTGAGAAATAAATCCATAGGCAGCATTTTTGGAGTAAAATAACCGGAGTAAAATAATAGGATCAGGTATGGCTAGTAGCAGCCGCTCCCGGTGATCACCACCCGGGCATCTATCAGCTTATATTTTGCATCGAGCACCCGGCAGATGACCTCCAGCTTCTGGAAAAGGTCTTCGTCGTCGAGCTGAACAGTCAGCGAACAATTTTTAAATATCTGCTCATCGTAGATCACTTCGATCCCGTATTGCCGGGCCAACGCCCCGAAAACAGTCTCCGCCCGGGCATCCTCATACGTAAACCGCTCCCTTACGCCTTCCGTCGCCTGGATCACCGGGTCGTCTACCAGTGTTTTGTTCAGCGTAGCCGAAGACCGCTCAAACACCGCCTTCTGGTTGGCCGTCAGCACGAGTCCTTTCGTTTCAGGATCCTTGTTGTCGCTGCTTTTTGCATGCGCCGAATACACCGACACCCTTCCCGATTTTACCGCGACCACGACGTCAGGGGCATCCTCGAGGGCCTTTACCGTAAAACTCGTCCCCAGCACCCGGGTGATCAGCCCGTTTGCATATACCATGAAAGGCCGCCCGGTATCTCTTTTCACCTCGAAAAATGCCTCGCCGCTCAGGTAAACCACGCGCTGGTTCTTTCCGAATTGCCGCGGGTACTGGATTTTGCTGTCCGCAGAGAGGCTTACCGTGCTGCCGTCGGGCAGGCTCACCGGCGCAGGCGTCCGTGTCACGTTGGCTACCGTCTGCCATTTTGCCGGGTCCGGGTCACCCGCTGCCGCCATCACATCGTCATACTGCCCGACCCTGGCATACCAGACCAGCGCCAGCAACAGGATCATCGAAGCCGCCCCGATCCAGTAGCCCGGCCGGAAAGTCCGCCGGCGAACTCCCGAAAGAGAAAGCTCGATCCTGTTCCAGATTCGCGACACCTGCTCGTGCGATCCGCCCTCCGCTCCCAGCTTGTACAAAGCCTGCACCAGCAGGCGGCCTTCCTCCACCTGGTAATACCGTTCGGGGTACTCCTTCAGGAAACCGTTCCAGAACTGATCCGAAGCTTCTGTCGGGCTGCATACCCATTCCTTGAAATAATCGTCAGCGGCCAGCTCTTCGGCCTCAAAATAATAGTAGTCCATGTTCATTTTACTAGCGGGCCCTGTCACAAACCCGTATGCTGAAATCCGAAATCCCCGGCCCCTTCTCTTTTCTGACTGCCGGACAGGCCGCTGTACCTTCCGCCGGTCTAGCCGGCCGACGCGGCCCCGAAGAGGACGCCCAGGAGGGGCCCCAATGCCACCGACAAGATCCGGACGGCTTCACGCAGGCATTTTAAGGCGGAATAAATGAACTTGCAGGCCGACTGGTAGTTGATACCCATGATACGGGCGACCTCCTCGTTGCTGAAATGATGATAAAACCGCAGGTCGATGGCCTGCTGCTGCCGGGGGCTCAGCTGCTCATAGCTCTGTCTCAGTCTCCTCATCAGCATTTCCTGTCCTTCCTTTTCTATCAGGTTATTTTCGATTACCTGGTTGTCCGAAAAAGCGGAGGCATTTTCCAGCGCCGTGAACTCATAGAACGGATCCCGGCGAACCGACTGGCTGATTTTATTGCGCAAGGCGCGAAACAGGTAGAATTTGATGGAATCCGTTTCACTCAGGCTGCTCCTGCTCTGCCAGAGCTCGATGAAGAGATCATGAATATTGTCCTCGATCAGCCTGGGATCACCCGTGATTTTCCGGCCATAGCTTACCAGGTCCCCGGCGTAAAGCAGGTAGATCTGCTGAAATGCGATACGATCTCCTTTACGAAAAGCACTCCATAGTTCAGGAACTGACAAATCCGGCATTTGGTGATCAGACTATAAATCGTTTCAGGTTCTCAAAAACAGGCCGTTTTCCCGGGTGAGCCCAGGCACAAAGAAAACGGGCTGCATCCACTCTCCTACCCCTTCAATTACCTAATGTCAAAAACATCGGATTTTAATCCTATATTTTTCAATTTTTTTAAATATTTCCATTTCCGGCAGCCGGAGCGGCAAAGCAGGCAGCCGCCCGCGCTGCCCTACGGCTTTTTAAAGACAAAAGCACCTAGCCGCCTGAGAATGAAGGGGAGACATGCTAAATCTATTTCCGGACAGATGAACAGAAATAGGCAGATTTATCCTATTTTTGTTTAAGGGTATCCTTCTAATCATATCAAAAGGATGGAAAATATCTGCACGCTGTCGAAAAATTTCCTGCTCGGGCTGTTCGCCGCCCTGCTGCCCCTGGGCTCCGTGCCGGGGCAGACCTACTTCCAGCAGAATTTCGAGGGACCGGGGCCTTTTTACGCAGATAACCCGGACAACGGCCAGTTCAACCTCCTGGAGATCGGTGCGGCTTCTTCCTATACCTTTGCCAACGGCTCGCTGGAAATTACCAAGGGCGCCGGAAGCCGCTCGCTGTGTTATTTCAGCAGGTACACTCCCTTCGACGACCCGGTACCCGATGCCCTGTACTACCAGGTAGATATCAGCGTGCAAAGCATCAGCGTGGCAGATGCCAGCTCTGCAGTGTGGATGTATGTAGGCGATAATTTCACGAACCTCAGCCGGATTCCCGCCAACAGCGACCTGTTCGCCCGGTTCGGTGTTGTTTTCAACAGCAACAATACCTTTGCCATCAGGTATTCTGCGCCAGCCGATCAGGGCTCCGGCTTCGTCAACAGCGCCCCGCTGGCTACAGGCCAGAACGCCCGCGTCGTCTGGGTGTTGAACAACACGGGAACGGATGTTTCCTATAAAGCCCCTACCGGCGACATCCTGGAGCTGCCCAATCATACCTTCGACATCTGGGTCAACGGCGTGAAGCTGGCCGATAAGGTACCCCGGTTCGGAGATGTGCAGCTAAAGAATATCGGGATGCGGTTCGGATCCGGGGCAGGCACCGTTACTTTTGACAACTTCTGGATTCACCGGGATGTATTCGGCGTCCTGCCCGTCCACTTTACCTACTTCAGGGGAGAGGCGTTCGGCAATTCCGTACAGCTCAGCTGGGAAACCGCCTGGGAAAAAGATGCCAGGGAATATGTCGTGGAACGGAGCACCGACCTCCGCAGCTTCGAGCCTATCGCCACCGTCGGCGCCAGGGGAACCACGGACGCGCGCAACACCTACTCCTATACCGATACCCGCCCGCTCCCGGGTGCGGGCTATTACCGCCTGAAACAGGTTGACTTCAGCGGCAGGTTCAGCTACTCCGCTGTGGTCGATGTAGTGGTCAGGCCGGACCTCCCGGTGGTGATGATCGCTCCCAACCCGGCGGCGGCAGGAGTGATCAGGCTCAAAAGCTACCGGACCGATCCTTCCACGCTCCGGCTGTACCGCATAACGGGACAGGAAATCCCTTTCCATACGAAAAAAACAGATGATTACCATATTGAGCTCTATCCCCGTGAACCGCTTTCCGCGGGGATATATCTCCTTTCCCTGCTTCGCGAAGGGCTACCCCAACACACCAGGTTTGTAGTGAATTAACCCAGTAACATGTTCCCATCTGCTTACAAACGTCCTGTCGTCGTCGCCGAAATCGGCTGCAATCACAAAGGCGATTTTGACATCGCGAAAGAACTGATCAGGCTGTCCAGGGACTGCGGGGCGGACTATGCCAAATTCCAGAAACGCAATTCGAGGGAGCTGCTGACCGGCGAACAGTTCAGCCGGCCGCATCCTGTCCCCTACCACGCCTACGGGCCTACTTACGGGGCGCACCGGGAATTCCTGGAGTTCAGCACGGCACAGCATGCCGCGCTGAAGGCCTATGCCGAAACCCTCGGGATCGGCTATGCCACCTCCGTATGGGACGTGACCTCCGCCGGGGAAATCATCGGCCTGCAGCCCGACTTCATCAAGGTCCCGTCGGCCTGCAACAACCACTTTGAGATGCTGCGCCTCCTCCGGGATGATTATACCGGGGATGTGCACATTTCAACCGGCATGACGGCCCGGTCCGAAACCGAAGCCCTCGTTTCTTTTTTCGAGGAAACCAGCCAGGCGGAAAGGATCGTCCTTTATAGCTGCACCTCCGGTTACCCGGTCCCGTTCGGGGACATCTGCCTGTTGGAAATCCGGAACCTGTACGATCGCTACGGATCCCGGGTAAAAGAAATAGGCTTCTCCGGGCACCACCTGGGCATTGCCGTCGACGTGGCCGCTTACACGCTAGGAGCGCAGTGGATAGAACGGCATTTCACCAAAGACAGGACCTGGAAAGGTACGGACCACGCCGCTTCCCTCGAAGTCCCCGGCCTGGGCAAGCTGGTACGGGATCTCCGCCATACCTACGAGGCGCTTACCTACAAACCGGAAGACATTCTCCCTATCGAAACCGAACAACGGGAAAAGCTAAAGTACAGGGCGCATTGATGGAAGTATTGGCGATCATTCCCGCCCGGGGCGGAAGCAAAGGGCTCCCCGGCAAAAACATCAGGCTGCTGGCCGGGCATCCGCTGATCGCCTACAGCATCAAGGCTGCGCTGGATACTCCTGCCATCAGCCGGGTCGTTGTCAGTACAGACGCCCCGGAAATAGCCGCAGTGGCCGTGAAATACGGCGCCGAAGTTCCGTTCCTCCGGCCGGAGGCGCTCGCCGGCGACCTCAGCACGGACCTGGAGGTGTTCGGTCACGCGCTGCGCTGGCTGGCTGATCGTGAAGGCTACCGGCCGGACCTGGTCGTTCAGCTGCGTCCCACCTCCCCGATCCGCTTTGTCCATCATCTCGAAGCCTGCATCGGCAAGCTATGGACCTCGGAGGCGGACAGCCTGCGCGTGGTGACGGAGGCCTTTCATACCCCGTACAAAATGTGGACGGTAGAAGACGCCGATACGCCCATGCAACCCCTCCTGCCGGTCCCCGGCCTGGAAGAAAGCTACAATATGCCGCGCCAGAAGCTGCCGAAAGTATACTGGCAGATAGGAATGCTGGATGTCATCCGGCCGCCGGTCATCCTGGAGCAGCACTCCATGTCGGGACGGAAGATACTCCCTTTTGTAGTCCCGCAGGAAATCGCCGTAGATATCGACGATCTGCGCAGCCTGGAAAGGGCGGAGGCGATACTGGCCGGCTGCGACTGTATTAAATTCCCGGCGCATCCCGTGTGACTGCTGCCATCAGAAATCTCCGGGAGCGATCCGGAGGTCTGCACACAGACGGGCCATGATTAAA
>JBEBSO010000228.1:0-6283 GCA_040394275.1 Telluribacter sp. | reverse complement strand
CACCCGCACCACCTAACCGCATCGTGGCCGGTTCCTCCGGAACCTTAAGGTGGTGGGGCGTCGTGAATACATAACGTTATACGCAATTACAGCAAATATATTTCAAACATATAAGGAGAATATATGAAAGAAGTAAAATCATTTAGCGATTATATATTGAGCAATTTAACCGATTTTGAATTCAGTAGTGCAAGTGGAATGGCATTTAAGTATCCTAAGTTTGAATTAGGTGCTCTTGATTACTTGAAGTTTGCTGAAGAAGAGTTAAAAGAATTTGAGGCGATACTGCTGGAGAAGCTGGACGGTACACGTAAAGAGCTCCACTACATAATGGAAACCCTCAGCAAGCGGAATGACAGTGGGACGGACAACACATCCGGTACGTCCAAGCAGATTGAAGATGGTGCGGATACCAGCGAACGGGAGAACCTGAGCCAGCTGGCCGGGCGCCTTCAGAAATATGCAACACAGCTTGAAAACGCGCTCATTCGTATAAAAAACGGCACTTACGGCGTCTGTATCGATACCGGCAAGCTGATTCCGAAAGAAAGGCTTCGGGTGGTGCCGCATACGCAGCAAACCATTGAAGCCAAACTGAAAAGGGCCAAATAGCTTCGCCTGCCCGACCGGATACCGGCCTTTCTCAGAAAGGCAGCAGCCCGCTGTCGGTAATGATCAGTTTCAACGGTCCTGCGGGCCGGCTTTCATTGTGCATCCTGTCCACGGAAGTGATATAATAAACATATTTTTCACCGTGCCGGGCGGTCCTGTCCACAAACTGCTCTCCCTGCCGGCACAGGCCGATGATCTTTCTCGGATCGGACGCACCCGGCTTCTCATCAGCACCAAACCGGTATATCACATAGTAGCGTGCCGTCTCGCCGTCTTCAGCCGGAGCCGGCGCTTCCCAGACCAGCTTCAACCCCTCTTCCGATTTCATGGCTTTCAGCTTTTGCGGCGTCAGCGGAGGAATGTTGTCCTTCCAGGGCATGGGCGGGATCAGCGCCGGGTATGTATAAAACCTGCGCAGGGAATCCGTAATCCCCAGCCGGTTGCGCCGGAGGGAAGCCGAGCTGAAAAAAACGCTGCCATCGGCTCCTTTTTCCCGGAGGTAACGGACCTGGGCGGGAAGCTCCCCCGCCCGGTGCCAGTTCGGATCGGGATCCTCGCTGCCCGCCCGGTAAGCAGCCTGCCCGACGTAAAAATGCCGGTCTGAACAGACTTCGGTCCACCAGTCGACCAGGTTCCGGAACGGGTTCTTCCGGAAACCTGCGGAGAAATAAATCTGGGGAACGATATAGTCCACCCAGCCTTCAAGCACCCACTTTCTCCCGTCTGCGTACAGGTGATCGTAAGAGGTCAGCCCGCCCGTGGTTTCCGAGCCGTTGACGTCATCCCGGCGGTTCCGCCAGACACCCACAGGGCTTACCCCGAATTTCAGCCGGGGATTGATTTCTGTCAGCGCCTCATGAATCTGCCGGATCAGCAAGTCAATATTGTGCCGGCGCCAGTCGCCTTTGTTCGCGAAACCGGCCCCATACTGGCGAAAAGTGCGCTCGTCGTCCAGGCGCTGCCCTGCTACGGCGTAAGGATAAAAATAATCGTCAAAATGAATCCCGTCCACATCGTAGTTACGGGCAATATCGACAGTCAGGCCGGTAATGAAATCACGTACTTCCGGCAGTCCGAAATTGAACAGCTTGTACCCGTCATAAGTCAGCACCCATTCCGGGTTGGAAACGCTGAAATTCTGCGGCGAAATACTTCCGGCCGACTTGTGTACGATCCGGTTGAGATTGAGCCACGCATGGAATTCCATCCCTCTCCGGTGACATTCCCGGATCATAAATTCCATCGGGTCATAGAAAGGTACGGGGGGCTTCCCCTGGACCCCTGTCAGCCATTCCGACCAGGGTTCCCTGCTCCTGGCGTAAAACGCATCTCCTGCAGCCCTTACCTGTACGAACACCGCATTCATCCCGACTTCCGAATGGAAATCCAGCAGCTCCGTAAACTCCCGGCGCTGATCTTCCGGCTTCAGGTCCTTCCGGCTGGGCCAGTCAATGTTGGCGATCGTAGCAATCCATACAGCCCGGAACTCCCTTTTCGGGGGTGTAAAGTCTTCCTCTGTGTGGTTCTGGGCTAAACATGATATAGTTAAGGCGCTGACAAATATTAAAAACTGTGTGGCTTTCCTGACTATTTTCACAAATTGGCGATTAGATTCGATCCGCAAAAATAACCGGTTATGCCTATTTAACAAGCCGGCTGGTCCCGGGTGCGGCGATGATCCGGTGCCTGTTCCTGATAAACGGCAGGATCACCGGGACCGGTATCCCCGGCCGGTCACATTTTCCCGGGATAAACCCGCCTGCCCCCGCCCGGCAGATCCCGGCGCAATATATCATGACACCCCGGTCCGGCTTTAGTTATATTTGGCCGGCATTTCTGTTTGCCACATTAAAAGCCGGCATTTCTAAAGTCATCAATATTTTTTTTTGTGTCGTTTTTTTCTATTCTTTGCAGAAGCATACACAGGGTTGGCGTCCGCAACAAATCTTTTTTTGATTTCGGCCGGGTGGCATTCCGCAGCCTGTTTGGCGCAAGAAACTATTCCGGACAGCTATGAGAAAAGGACATCATTTTAATGAACATGAGGTGCTGCTCTTTCTTTCTCAGGGAGATGAAGAGGCTTTCAGGTGGATCTATGACCGCTACGGCAAAAGTGTATTCCGCGCCGCCTACCGCTATCTTGGTTCCAGGGACCTGGCCAAAGATGTCGTGCAGGAAGTGTTTACCGCCGTCTGGCACAAAAGGGAAAGCTTCACCGGAATACACAACCTGGAAAACTACCTGGTGGCCCACAACCATACTTACCGGGAACTCCGGAAATGGGCCTCCGAATCGGCCTGGTCCGAAGCCTATGCTTCGGACCAGGCTACCGCAGCCGATGACTGTGACCACCTGGCCAGGTCCGGCAGCTTCGATTCACTGATTACGGAGACGATCAACCTGCTTCCGCCCCAGCAAAGACAGGTGTTCCAGCTGTCCCGCATCGAGGGGCTTACCCATGAGGCGATCGCCAGGCAATTGAACCTGTCGCCGGGAACCGTCAAAAATCACATGGTGCGGGCGCTGCAGCTGATCCGGAAGCGGCTTGCTCCCCATGTCAGCCTCTGCCTCATTCTCTTCTTCAGCTGATCCCCTTCACATATCCCCGGCTTTCCCCGGTCCTGTTTTTTCTAAAAAATTTTTCAAAAAAAAGCGGCCCGGGCTGTCCCTGTCCGCCGGGTTGGTGACTCTATCTATGAAAAGGGCCTGCAGGCTGCTTTTTCAGAACCAGGTCAACCAAACAAAAACGCTAAACCCGGGCTTATGGACGAACGCTTCCGATATCTTCTGGACCGCTTCATAAAAAAGCAGATATCCGACGAAGAAAAAGCCGAGCTGAGATTCCTGCTCGGTGACAGTCACTATGAGCAGATCCTGAAGGAAGACCTGTCCGGCTTCCTGGCCAATGACTTCGAACGGCCGGACGAGGGCGGTGAAGAGATCGATTACGACCAGCTTTATCAACGGATACAAACGGGCATACAACCGGCTATGCCCGCCAGGCCTTTTTTCCGGAACACCGGTTTCCGGACCCGTGTGGCGGCCGTGCTCCTGCTCACTGCAGGCATCGGCTACATTTGGACCATCTCCCGGCCCGGGCAGGCCACTGACCCGGAAACCACCGCGTCGGCGGAAAAGACCATCATCTTCCGGAGTAAAGATTTCATACACCTGCCTGACGGCAGCACTGTACTCCTGAACGAAAACAGCGAATTGTCCTACACGGAGCCTTTTGGGAAAAACCTGAGGGAGGTAATGCTGAAAGGCGAAGCCTATTTCGACATACAGCCTGATTCTGCCCACGCTTTTATCGTGCATACCGGCGATATCAACACCCGCGTCCTGGGCACCTCTTTCAATGTAAATGCCCGGGAAAAACAGGTGGTGGTCACCGTTACCCGCGGGTTGGTGGAGGTCGGCGACCAGACCAGGACTTACGACCGGATCAGGCCCAACGAGCGGATCGTTGTGGACGCGCTCGGGAAAGTATTCGAGAAAACAGGGCTGAAAAGCATGAAAGCCATACAATGGAAGGACGAAAACCTCATTTTTGACGGCATTACCCTACGGGAAGCCGCCGAAAAAATCGAAGGCAAATTCAACGTCAGGCTGACCATTGAGAATCCTCAGATCAAAAACTGCCGGATCAGCGCCTGGTTCCTGAACAACGAGAGCCTCCCCGAAATCCTGGACCTGGTGTGCGGGATCAGGCAGGCTTCCTATGTACTTGAAAACGGTCACGTACGCATCTCGGATGGCATCGGATGCGAAACGGACCGCTGACAGACCATTCTTTAACCAAAACGATAACCATATGATAAAAAACCGTTCGTAAGCAAAAGCATAAAAAAGGCTGGCCGGGTTAGGAGCCGGACAGCCTGGGCGTTTTTAACATTTATTGAGCTAACTATTAAAAACTTACAAAGTTATGAATTTATCCTTTATGGAACCTATGTGTTTCACAGGGTCTGTCGTGGACAGCGGGAAACACAGATTAATTCTGCTTGCAATGCGGGTGAGTGTGTTCTACTTCCTGATATGCTGCGGCACGATGCAGCTGCTGACCGCTCATCCGGGTAAAAGCCAGGAGCTGAAAGAAATCACTTTAACCATGGGAGCAGGAAAAGAAAGCCTCCTGTCTGTCCTCAAGAAGATCGAGACAAAGACCGGCCTTTCTTTCGTGATTCCCCTCGATGAAGTGGAAACGTATACTAGTATAAGTTTTCCCGGCGGGAAACGGAGCGTCAAGGAAACACTGGATATTGCGCTAAAAAATACCTCTCTCGGCTACCGCCAGATCAACAGCCGGACGGTGCTGGTGTATGTAATCAAAAAGGACAAGGAAGAAAAAATATGCAGGGCATTGTGTTGCCCCTGCCCGTCCCGGATCTGCTCAGCCTGCCTGTACATGTCGTCAAAGGGCGGGTAACCGATGAAAAGGGAGAAGGCCTGCCGGGTGTAAATATCCTGATCAAAGGCACCCAGCAGGGCACTACCACTGACGGAGCCGGGGCCTATACCCTGGAAGTGCCCGACACAAAGGCCGTGCTGGTTTTCTCTTTTGTCGGCTACTCCAGCCACGAGGAGGCCGTAGGCAGCAAAACGGTCCTTAATGTCTCGATGAGTGTCGACACCAAGGCGCTGGAAGAGCTGGTAGTCGTCGGCTACGGAGAGCAAAAGAAAGTGAACCTGACGGGAGCGGTATCCACCGTTACAGCCGAAGTGCTCGAAAGCCGGCCGATCACCAACCTGGGGCAGGGCCTCCAGGGGGCAGTTTCCAACCTGAACATTACACAGGGCAACGGATCGTTGGGCAGAGGGGCAACTTTCAACATCCGGGGCAATACCTCCCTCAACGGGGGCTCGCCGCTTATCCTCGTCAACGGGATCCCGATGGACATCAACCTGATCAGCCCCAACGACATCGAAAGCGTAACTGTGCTTAAAGATGCCGCTTCCGCTGCGATCTACGGCGCGCGCGCTGCCTACGGGGTGATCCTGATCACGACCAAAAGCGGGAAGAAAAAAGACCGGCCTTCCGTCTCGGTTTCTTCCATTTATACCTCAAACCGGCCTACCAGCAGGATCAATTTTATAGATACCAAAGACCGGATCGCCTACATGAACGAAGCTTTCATGCGGGTAAACGGCAGGCCGTATTACGACGACATCAAGGTCGCAGCGATGATGGCCCATTACAACGATCCCACCAAGCCCCAGGCCATCATACACCCGGACAACGTAAACGAATGGACCGGCGTTGCCAACACCGATTGGGAGAAAATCCTGATGAACGATCAATATCCCATGCACCAGCACTCCGTCAGCGTATCGGGCGGTACGGATAAGCTGGATTACTACACATCGTTTTCCTACCTCAACCAGAAAGGACTGACCAACAGGAAGCTTTTTGACGAAAAATTCAACCGCTACAACCTGATGACCAATGTCAATTACAATATCCTGGATTGGTTCAGGGTCGGCACCAAGATTTCCATTAATAACAGCAACAAAAGATTTCCCCCCAACGATCCCCAATTCCGCAATTCCTTCCCGGAAGGAGGCACCATCTACCAGACCAATATTTACTCTACTCAACCGCTTTATGACCCCAACGGCAAATGGACGCACGAAGGCTCCATCCACAACCTGGCCCAGATGCTCTCCGAAG
>JBEBSO010000227.1:0-6312 GCA_040394275.1 Telluribacter sp. | reverse complement strand
GTCCCGTCAGGCGATATACCCAAAAAACGGGTCAGGAAACGAATGCTCCTGATCCAAAAGGTGTCGCTCCTTTTCCTGCAGCAGACATCCTTCTAGGTCCGAGATCATCTCCTCTTTATCGATGTGCTGGCCTATGAATACAATTTCATTATACCGGTCGCCCCATTGCCTGCTCCAACGGCTTTCGATGGCTTCCATGTTGTGTATATAGGCCGCATAGCGGATCCTTTGCGAATGGGGCATGCTGCACCACCAGACACCGGCTTTTTCCAGGCGGGACGATCCTCCGGCCTGTGAGAAGTTAAGGGCGTCGTCGGGCCGGGAAGCCAGCCAGAACAACCCCTTTGCGCGGATCACTCCGGAAGGGTAATCTCTGTGAAGATAATTCCAGAAACGCTCCGGATGGAAGGGCCGCCTTTCCCGGAATACAAATGACGCAATCCCATATTCCTCTGTTTCCGGGGTATGATGTTCCGCTTCCAGCTCCTTCTGCCAGCCTGCCGAGCGCTGCGCTTCCTCAAAATCGAAAAGTCCCGTATTCAGTATAGCAGCAGGCTCCACCTTTCCAAACGAGGAAGCCAGTATTTGGGCGCCGGGATTGAGCTTGCCGATCGCGGCCCTGAGCAAGCCGAGCTTTTCAGCGCCGACCAGGTCCGTCTTATTCAGGATGATGACGTTGGCAAATTCAATCTGATCGGTAAGCAGGTTAACGATCGTTCGCTGGTCACCGTCCATATCGGTCAGCTCCCTGTCGGCCAGCAGCTCGTCCGAGCCGAAATCTTCCAGGAAGTTAAAGCAATCCACGACGGTCACCATCGTGTCGATGTAGCTGAACTTCGAAAGATCAATCCCGTTCTCGTCGTCTACGTAGGAGAAAGTCTGGGCTATGGGCACAGGCTCACTGATGCCCGTACTTTCAATAAGCAGATAATCAAACCTGCCTTCAGCGGCGAGCTTCTCCACCTCTGCCATCAGGTCCTCACGGAGCGTGCAGCATATGCAGCCATTGCTCATTTCCACCAGCTTTTCTTCCGTTCGGGAAAGGGTATTCTGTTCCTCTACCAACCTGGCATCTACGTTCACTTCACTCATGTCGTTGACAATCACCGCTACCCTTAGGCCCTCTCTATTGTGCAAAATATGATTAAGCAGTGTTGTTTTGCCTGCCCCCAGGAACCCGCTCAATACGGTGACCGGTAGTTTCTTTCTCTTGTCCATGTTTATTGTATTGGTCAACTTTTGCAACATTGTTGCAAATATATAAAAGCAATACATTTTTGCAACATTGTTGCAAAAATATTGCGTCAAAAAAAATGCCTTCTGTGCCGGTAAAAAATTGACTTTACAGGATGGAGGGGTCAGGCTGTTTTCCCTGCAGCCGGTTAGTCGCCGGCAAACGATTTATCAAGGCACGGCTCCAGCATCTTCCGGAACCTGTCCGACTGCAGTTTTTTACCTATGATCACGAGACGGCTCTTCCGGTTTTCCCCGGCCGCCCATTCCTCTCCCGGCGACAGTTCCATTAGGTTCACCACCGATTGCATGACCACCTTGTGGTTGGTGCCCGACACCCACAGTATCCCCTTCACCCGGTAGACGTCTCTTGCCTCAAGATGAAGGAACACAAACAACCGGCGCTCAAACAGCAGCAGATCAAACGGGCGATCGAATACGAAGCTCAGCGAGGTAATATCGTGATGATGATGCTGCCGGTTCCCGGAAAAAAGCCTGCGCGGTGGTTGCGCCAGGCCGTTCAAAGACAGAGAAAAGCCACGCCGCACCGGGGATAACCTGTTAAAATCCGCTCTCGTGAGCGCAACCATCTCCGCCAGGGGATATCCGCCGGCACGATCTCCCGAGAATAGGGATGCGAAAGGATTGATATTTTGAAGCAGTTCCTTCAGCTCATCCACATACCCCTCCCGCACGGTATCACACTTGTTTATGAGGACAATGTCGGCAAAGGCGATTTGCTTCCGGGCCTCTTCGGTATCTCTCAGTTCGAATTCGATCATCTGTGCGTCCACAATACAGATGACACGCTCGAGGCGGTAATTTCTTTCGATCCGCGGGTCGATAAGAAACGGCTGAGCGACTGTTGCCGGATCTGCAATGCCGGTCGTCTCGATGACCAGTCTGATCCCTCGCCTGGTCGAGGGCGTACGGCAGGCCTCCTTCGGAAAAGATACCCAGTAAGGGTGCCATCTGTTGTGTGGAAGCGTTCATCAGCTCCGGTCTGCCCGTCACTACCGTGTAGCCGAGCTTCCTGTACGACGCCGCCAGGTCCCGTCCATCCTTCCGTTTCCCGGCCACGAAATGCGCGCTCCCCCCGCCCATTAACACGTCGGGCTTCAGCGATAGGTACTGCAGGGCAATCTCATCCATATCGTCGCGTTTCCTGTTATTGATGCAAAAGCCTGCAGGAGTAGCATGTGTCACCTGTACGGTGGTCACGCAGCCGACAGACTTCCCGGCTGCCTTGAATTTTTGCAGGATGGGCTGGTGAAAAGTGCCGTCGGAGCCCACATTGAGCGACCCGTTGTTCACCCTGGCGCCTCCGCCCCAGGATGAGCTTGCTGCGGCCGAATCGGTAACCAGGGAATCGGCGGAAGCGGTATCCATCAGCGCTCTGCTCACCTTCTGCTCTTCATACAGCCGGAGCCAGTGACTTTGTCTTCCCTCTTTTCTGCGGAGGAGCAGGCTGGCCATGTTAAGTGTTCCTGTGCTCATGCCGTCGCTCACCATAAAGATGATATTTTTTGCCTTGTCCCGGCTGCTTTTCCTGTCAGGAGCTGACGCCGCATTACCTTCGAGCAGGGCCGTTCCGATACAGGCAAGTGAGCTGTTGCGAAAAAAGTCTCTTCTTCTCATTTGTATAAAAAGTTCGCGCGTTTTGAGCGTTTACCGGATTTGTGGGTTAAAAGAGTCAAGCGTTAAAAAGAGTTTTGAGCGTCGAAAAATTCTACATCGGAACCGGGCAGCTACAGAGCGGAACAACCGTAAGTCCGGAAGACTCCAGGTACCCGATCTGTCATCTTTTCCGCTTTTGACCTATGACCTTCGCCAGTTCAGCGCCCCCAGGCCGCCTGCCAGGAAGGTCAGCAGGAGAACCGGCAGCATCACCCGCAATGCGTGTGCGCTTCTTTGAGCTTCGGCCTGCCCGAATGCAGGTAAATTCCGGAAGTCCTGTTTCCCGAAGGGCCTGCCTGACAGCCGGAAATCATGAATGATCTCCAGCCGCTTCGCCTGGTAATCACCGGCATCTTTCCGAAAACCGGCATAAAACACCGTCTCCGTGCCGGCCAGGTGATTCAACGCCCGCTGCACCGAATAGGCAGGATTGACGATATCCAGCTTTCCGAGCTTTTTCTGCTCTGCGAGCAGAAGGCTGTCTATGCGCCGGCCCTCCCCGTTCAGCTTCAGCATGCTGAGGAAGGAATAGGCGACGCTTCTCACTTCGCTGGTATCTTTCACCGGGTATTTGGACCACTGCGGTCTCACCAGGAAAAGAGTGTCAATCAGATCGGCTTTATCCATTTTCCATAGCCGGCTGCCGTACTGCCTGCCGAGGTCGCTGAGCTGTACATTTTCCGGGTCTTCAGTCCGGTACCGGTTGTTGACCGCTGATGGTATAAGGAACAGGAAGAGAACCCACACGCCTACCAGGATCAGGGCGGAAACGGCGCTGCTTTCCCGGAAGGAAAGCACGAAATAAACCATGGAAAACCAGGCAAGCAGGTACACGGTAACAATAAGCAGCCAAGGGACGAAGGTATCAAAAGGCACGCTGTTGATGCCATAGCCGGCCAGTGACAACACCACCACCAATGCCCACACGATAAGGAACCGGAACAGGAGACGCCCGGCCAGGATCCTGTGGAGCGAAAGTCCCTGAGCCAGCAGGAGCGGCGCGATTCCGGCCTCTCTGTCTCTGCTCACCGCCGGGTAGGTATACACGATGATAAGCAGGGGAAAAAGGTACAGGAAAACGAAAGCCAGGTCAAAATTACCGGCCAGCAGCTTGTCGGGGTTACGCAGTTCGCCATAACCCGACAGGTACACGTTCCGGGACACCCAGAGGTTGTAATAAAACGGCTGGTTGTCGCTCTGACCGATGCTCAGTGCCTGCAGGGGCTCCGGCGCTTTCCATACGGTAGTTCCGGCGCGGTATTCGTTCAGAAAAGGGTCTGTGGAGGAACGGTAGGCTTCCTTACCTTCCTGTGCGGTGGTATCCGTCGTGAATCCGTCCAGCAGCTTTTGTGCCCACGCCGCATAGCTGCTGTCCAGCCGGCTGACCACTTCCGATTGCCGCTGCCGGAAAGACGTTCCGTAAAAAACCGCGTACAGACCCGACACCAGCATGAAGATCCATACCAGCACTTCTGCTTTGTTTCTCAGGAAGAGCTTCCATTCAAAAGATAGTATATTTTTCATCTCAGGCAGTCTTGATTTTGTTGACGTTGAAATGCACCAGCAGGCTTACCAGCAGAAGCCAGAACAGCAGTCCGCCGGTCTCCGGCAGGTTATGGCTCAATGTCTGGCGTAGAGTCAGCGGCACATACTTAAAATCGTCCATCTTTTTCCAGAAATCCGCCTTTACCGTCCAGTCCCAATCGCCGGTTTTACTTCCGCCGTAGGCCTGCTCATCGTTCATCTTTTTGATGATCAGCCTGCGGTAGTCTTCCGCCTGGGTAACGAAATCAAAGTGGTGGTACACATCTGTTCCGGCCAGGCTCATGCTGAGATTGCGCAGGGCAGCAAACGGATTGACCCAGCTGCTCCATGCCGTCACGCTGTTCTGCCTGCGGACCGTCTCCCGGATTCCCTCAAAGTGCTTGTCGTATACCATATTGTGGTATTCTTCATCGGCCTGCATGGTCAGCCCGTCGAGATTCACGGGCAGCCTGCTCACCGTATCCACCCCGTAATGCGTCAACAGGCTGTCCCTGAACCGGACGGTACGCTCATTTCTGGGATCATGACCATCGATCCCGTTTTTATTATCCTCACTGATCCTTTCCTCCAGCTGGAGGCGCGAGATCAGCGGATGGGCATTTTCGCCCATATTGGCCGTAGCTTTGGGAAGGATTACAGTCGTCAGCACCCACAAGGCCAGGAGCGACAACAGCGCATTCCCGGAGCTCCTGCTTCGGGCGGACAGGTATACGGCTGCGGCTGTCATCACGAAATAGTAGGCGCCGTAGGTAATGAACAAGGCAACGATCCTCACCGTTGCCACGCCTGTATGGCCCGCCGGGGTAATGAGCCGCACCGTCCCCAGGATCAATGCGAGCAGGATCCACCAGACAAGGCTATACGCCATTATTTTAGACCACACCACATCCCGTAAGGTAACCCCCTGGGAAAGGCTTATATTCAGGGTCTGCTCCTCGCGCTCGCGGCTGATGGCGTCATGACATACAAAAAGGATGAACAACGGAAGCAGCATCTGCAGGATCAGGTTCAGCCGGAGCAGCCCGAAGCGAACAGATGAGCTGCTTTGCTGCGCGGGTGAAAACAGCGCTTCATTCTGCCGGTGTCCCTCCAGGTACAGCGATACCCCGGAAAAGGGGTTTACTCCTTCATCCAGAATGCTCAGGAAAGTGAGCGGCTTATACACAAAATGCCCGTAGTGAGCTGCTGCATGCGGGTTTACGGCTCCCTGTGCGGTAAAACGGCTGCGCATAAGTTCGGCTGCCCGGGTCCGGTGCTCCAGGGTTTCGTCAAATCGGACGGCGGCCTGCCAGATTGTAAAACCTGACAGCGCAACCAGTATCCCCAACAGCCAGATCGCGGTCCGGTTGGGGATCAGGTTTGTCCATTCGTTTTTAATAATCTGAATCATATCTGTTTTTTTGCTTTTTTATTCATTCCTGAAACGGGAGGTGAGCCTCACCGTCCTATTCGCGGCGTACCGGGAAAGACACCTTCAGGGTATTACCCTGCGCATATCGCCTGTCAAAAGCATTATTCAAATTGGCCGAAAGACCCGGAAAAGCCCGGGGAGAGAAATGACGACAGACTTGATCATCTCAGATTGACGGTTATATCGTTTCCAGATAGAGATCCTGAAGCTCCTTTGCCGTGATCCGGCCGGTAGGAATCGTGTGAACGAGGCTCCCCCGTTTCATGATACCGATGCCGGAACCCGTATCAACGGCATTGAAAATATCATGGGTCGCCATAAGAATAGTCTTCCCCTCGCCGGCCAGCTCCTTGCATATGTCCGTAAACTCGGCGGTGGACTTCGGATCCAGGCCGCTGGTCGGCTCGTCCATCAGGATAAGGTCTGCATTTTTAGCGAGGGCGATG
>JBEBSO010000226.1:0-6314 GCA_040394275.1 Telluribacter sp. | reverse complement strand
GTTCAATCGCTCGGACCACTGCCCGCAAGATCACAAAATAATTCTGCATTCCGTTTCCCAACTCCGAATATTCTTTATGAACCGCAACTGGAAAGATGGCCTCAACTTCATGTCCAAAGTGACTGGCAGAAGGGCCTGGAACGCCTTGAAAGTGCTGGGGAGTTTTTACTATTCGAAGCTTACCGGGAAACCTGCCCAGATGGGCCTGCCGATCGCCATTTCCTTCGAGCCCACCACATCCTGCAACCTGCGTTGCCCGGAGTGCCCGAGCGGGCTGAGGTCTTTCACCAGGCCGACGGGGATGATGGATGCGGGTCTTTTCAAAAAGACGCTCGACGAGCTTTCCGATACCCTGCTCTACCTGATTTTCTATTTCCAGGGAGAGCCCTACCTGCATCCGAAATTTTTTGAGCTCGTCAGGTATGCACATGAAAAGGGCCTGTATACCGCTACGTCTACCAATGCCCATTACCTGAGCGACGACAAGGCGAGGCGAACCGTCGAATCGGGCCTGGACCGGCTCATCATTTCCATAGACGGCACCACCCAGGATGTCTACCAGCAATATCGCGTGGGCGGCAGCCTTGAGAAGGTGCTCGAAGGAACCCGGAACATCATAAAGTGGAAAAAGAAGCTGAACTCTTCCACCCCGCATGTTATTTTCCAGTTCCTGGTCGTCAGGCCCAACGAGCACCAGATCGAAGACGTCAAAAGTCTTGCAGCCGAAATGGAAGTCGACGAGGTAGCGTTCAAAACCGCCCAGATCTACGACTATCAGAACGGGTCGGAGCTGATCCCTACCCTCGACCGGTATGCGAGGTACCGTCCCAACGAAGACGGCGGGTATTCCATAAAAAACGGGATGCCCGACCATTGCTGGAAAATGTGGCATTCGTGCGTCGTTACCTGGGACGGGCTCGTGGTGCCCTGCTGCTTCGACAAGGACGGGGAATACCGGATGGGCGATGTAAAGGTCGAAAGCTTTAAAAAACTCTGGTTCGGGCAGACCTACGACCGTTTCAGACGTACGCTGATCAACGACCGGTCAGAGATCGAAATGTGCAAAAACTGCACCGAGGGAACGAAAGTATGGGCGTAGGAATCAGCACCTTAACGAAATTTAACTTCATAACGTGAAACTTCGTGGAACATTTTTTGGGGATTTGCTCCAAAACCCTGAAATTTGAACCTCTTATCTTAAAATTGCATGGGAAAAGTTATCGCGATTGCGAACCAAAAAGGCGGTGTCGGTAAAACGACAACAGCCATTAACCTGGCGGCCAGCCTGGCTGCGCTTGAGTACAAGACGCTGATCGTGGATGCTGATCCTCAAGCCAATTCCACCTCCGGCCTAGGACATAATCCAAAGGAAATCGAAAACAGTATTTACGAGTGCATGGTCGACGGCGTCAACCTGCCGGACATCATCCTGCCCACCGACTTTCCGAATCTCGATCTCCTGCCCTCCCACATCAACCTGGTGGGCGCCGAAATCGAGATGATCCACCTGAAGGACCGGGAATACCGGATGAAGGAAGCGCTGAAGGACGCGCGCAGGCAGTATGATTTCATCATCATCGATTGCTCGCCCTCTCTCGGCGTGATTACCGTCAACAGCCTTACGGCTTCCGATTCCGTCATCATTCCCGTGCAATGCGAGTACTTCGCCCTGGAAGGGCTGGGAAAGCTGCTGCAGACGATCAACATCATCCAGTCCCGCCTCAACCCGGAGCTGGTCATCGAAGGCATCCTCCTGACCATGTACGATCTCCGCCTGCGCCTTTCCAACCAGGTGGTCAATGAAGTAACGACCCATTTCCAGTCCCTGGTTTTCAATACGATCATTCCCAGGAATATAAGACTGAGCGAATCTCCCAGCTACGGCGTACCCGTGCTGGCCCAGGACGCCGATTCGAAAGGGGCGGTAAGCTACCTGAACCTGGCGCGGGAAATCCTGATCAAGAACGGGCTGACGACGGCCAGCGCCTGACGCGGACTGCCCGGGCAGCGCTTCAAAAACAAAAATCTGAATTATGGAAAATATTAAGAAAAGCAATAAAATGGTGGGGCTGGGCCGTGGTTTGGGTGCTTTGCTTAAAGACAGCGAGTCCGTCAATCAGGGAAGGAATACCGGCGGCGCCTTGCCGGTGAGGGAATCCTATTCGGCCATCAACGAGATTGACGTCGACCTGATCGAGGTCAACCCCTTCCAGCCCCGCACGCTGTTCGACCAGGAAGCGCTCCGGGAGCTCGCCGAATCCATCAGGATCCAGGGCATTATCCAGCCTATCACCGTCCGGAGAACCGACAACGGCAGATACCAGCTGATCTCCGGCGAACGGAGGCTGCAGGCTTCCAGGTCCATAGGCATGACGCAGATCCCTGCCTATGTCCGGACGGCAGACGATCAGCAGATGCTGGAAATGGCCCTGATCGAAAACATCCAGCGGGAAAACCTCAACGCCATAGAAATTGCCCTGAGCTACCAGCGCCTGATCAACGAATGCAACCTGAAGCAGGAAGAGCTGGGAGATCGCGTAGGTAAAAACCGGACGACAGTCAACAACTACATCCGCCTGCTCCGGCTGCCGGCGGTCATCCAGGCCGCTTTGCGCGACAACCAGCTGAGCATGGGCCATGCCCGGGCGATCATCACCATCGACGACGCCGACGCCCAGCTCCTGATTTTTCACAAAACCGTCGAAAACGGCTGGTCGGTCCGGAAAGTAGAGGAAGAAGTCCGCAAGCTAAGCCTGGTCGGTCAGAAAGAAGAGAAGAAGGAAGGAGCTTCCCCGGTAAGACAGGAGCTTAAATCCCTGCAATTCCAGCTGTCATCTTATTTCGGGTCCCGGGTTTCGGTAAAAAGCGACGACCGGCATAAGGGTGAAATCAAGATCCCCTTCGAATCGCGCGAGGAGCTCGACAGGATATTGCAAACGTTAAAGATCGGGGAAAAAGCTTGAAAATTCGGAAAGGGATAGTGCTGATTGGCTGCCTGGCGATCTGTTACGGGTCCAATGCGCAGGACACGCTGCCGGTAACTGCAATCATCCGGAAGGAGAAGCCGCTGATCCGTCCGGGACAGCTTAAGCTCCCGGAAGTCAGGCTCATCTCGTCCCAGGTGCCGGCTGCCGCGGATTCCTCCGCCTTCCGCGCTTCGTTCACACCGGTTCCCAAAAAAGCCACGCTGTACTCCATCGTCCCGGGCGGCGGGCAGATTTACAACCGGGACTACTGGAAGCTGCCCCTTGTCTACGCCGCATTCGGAGGAGCCATGTACATGATCAGGTGGAACACCCTCCGGTACCACGATTACCTGACCGCCTACCTGACCTCCTATAACCTGGACACCGGCCAGCCCTCCGGGAAAACGGAGTACGAAGTATACGTACGTGGAAAAAAGACCTATTACACGCTGTCGCTTGACAATGTCAAACGCGGGAAGGACTTCTACAGGCGATACCGGGACTGGGGCTATGCGCTGATCGGCGCGTCTTTCGCCCTGGCAGCCATCGAGGCCAACGTGGCGGCCCACCTGAAGACATTTGATATATCAGATGATCTGACGTTTAAAATTGAGCCTTCGTTCCGGCAACCGCTCGCTCCCGCGCCTGCTCTGGGAGTCCGCCTGGTATTTAACTTCAGCAGGTAAAAGTCAAACCATTCAATCACCTGCAGACCGGGCACATGCGCTGCGCGATCTGCAAAAATCTGAAATACTGTGAAAATATTACTTGTCGGCTACGGTAAAATGGGAAAAGCCATCGAGCAGATCGCCCTGGACAGGGGACATACCATCGCGGGGATCATTGACATCCAGAACCGCCGGGAGCTCGGGGAGCTTCCTGCCGGCTTTGCGGATGTGGCCATTGAATTCAGCGCACCCGAATCCGCTTTTGAAAACATCCGCTCCTGTATCCAAAGCGGCTTGCCGGTGGTAAGCGGCACAACCGGGTGGCTGGAGCACCGGGCCGCCATCGAGGAGCTTTGCAGGGAGAAAAACGGCGCCTTTTTCTACGCATCCAACTACAGCATCGGGGTCAACCTGTTTTTCAGGCTCAACCGTTACCTGGCCCGGCTGATCCACGGCCAGGGCTACCAGGCCTCTATGACGGAGATCCACCACATCCACAAAAAAGATGCGCCCAGCGGGACCGCCATCACCCTCGCGGAGGGTATTATGGAGGAGAACCGGGAGGTCGAAGGCTGGGTCCTTCACCCCGAGACCAGGGAAGGTCATATCGGGATCATTTCGGAAAGAACCGGGGAAGTGCCCGGCACGCACGTGGTACGCTACGACTCCGACATCGATACGATCGAGATCGGTCATATCGCGCACGGCAGAAAAGGCTTTGCCATGGGCGCGGTGGTGGCAGCGGAATGGCTTGCCGGCAAACAGGGGATCTTCGGCATGGACGACCTCCTGGAAAGCGCCGGCTGAGTGCCGGCGTAATAATAATGCCCCTGCCGCGGTTAAAACCCACCGATCGGGTTATATTTGTCCCGGTTAAATAAATAAGCATTACCTTAAGCAGCCAAACCAGTACAATAAAATGACTAAACAACCTTCTTCCGCTAAGAAAAAGTCGGCCGCAAGAGAATGGCTTGATTCGATCGTATTCGCAGTTGTTGCAGCCACTTTGATCAGATGGTTATTTTTCGAGGCGTTTGTGATCCCTACCCCTTCTATGGAAAACAGCCTCCTGGTCGGAGACTACCTTTTCGTCAGCAAACTGCACTACGGTACCCGGACCCCCAAGACCCCGCTCCAGGTACCGCTCACCCACCAATATATCTGGGGAACAAAAATCCCCTCCTATCTCGACTGGATCCAGCTTCCCCAATTCCGCCTCCCGGGATTTTCGGAGGTGAAGCGGGGCGACGCGGTGGTGTTTAACCTTCCTGTCGAGCAGAAGGGGCTGGTGGAAAAATACAGCACCGTGCTGCCCGACCTCAACCCCCACCCGATCGACCTCCGGGTTTACTACATCAAAAGATGCGTCGCGGTGGCGGGAGACCAGATCGAAATACGCCAGGGACAGGTATATATCAACGGGAAACCCGAAATCAACCCGGTCCGGATGCAGAGCGAATACCAGGTTTCTTCCAATACCCTGATCAACGAAACCAAGGTATTCCGGGAAAACGGCATATGGGAATACAACAATACAATGGACATGCTCCCGGACACGGCCGCTGCTTCGAGGCACTCCTATACAGTATATACCACTCCGGTCATCGCGGCCCGTCTGAAAGAGCAATACGATTTCATTACGGACGTGAAAGAGGTGGTTACGCCTGCCGGCTTCCGGGAATACAACCTGTACCCGAAATCATCGCTGGTCAACTGGAACCAGGACAACTACGGTCCGTTCCTGCTTCCCAGGGAAGGCACGACCATCGAGCTCACCCCGCTGAATGTCGCGCTGTACGGCGAAGCCATCCAGTACTATGAGGGCAACAGCGACGTCAGTATAGAAAACGACAAGATCTCCATAGGAGGCAAAGTACTGGACAAGTACACGTTTAAGCAGGACTACTTCTTCATGATGGGAGACAACCGTCACCGTTCGGCCGATTCCCGGTATTGGGGAATGGTTCCCAAGGACCACGTCCTGGGCAAGGCGGTTTTCGTATGGATGTCCATCGATCCGAACCCGACAAGCTTCCTGAATAAAATCAGGTGGAGCCGCGTTTTCAGGTTTGTCAACTGATGACACCCGGCTGATAATACCCGGGGCGGGTACCCCGGAGAATCACGAAAAAAGGCATGCGCGGTAGCACATGCCTTTTTTCGTGATTCTCGTATGAATAAAACTAGACAACTTTTACGTTGACCGCGTTCAATCCTTTTCTGCCGTTTTCTACCTCATAAGAAACATTGTCGTTTTCACGGATCTCCTCGGTAAGACCTGATACATGGACAAAAATGTCTTTTCCTCCGTCTGACGGAGTAATGAAGCCAAACCCTTTGGAATCATTGAAAAACTTAACAGTACCTTCTGCCATTAGACTAAAAATTTTATTGATTTTGACAAATTTATGGATTTAAATTGAAAAAACCTTTTCTCCAAAAAAAACATTGACCGGAACCCGTCCGGTCAATGTTTGTCTGCGACGCCCGGACGGCATTAAGCGTCCGCCCCGGAGGGTAGTTTCAGCCAGCCAGCTGGGGGCGCGGCTTGTTACGCATCCAGAAGTAGAGGATGACGAATGCGCCCAGGGCAACCAGCGGGAACAGCACCATATTTTGCAGCGTGGCCTGCCCGGCGGCCAGCTCGGCGGCCTCCCCGGCCTTACCGGAAAGCTGCTCC
>JBEBSO010000225.1:0-6314 GCA_040394275.1 Telluribacter sp. | reverse complement strand
GCGCTGCGGCCGGCGGGTAGACACCTGGCAGGACGTGTCAGAACTGTTCCTGCCCTGAGCACCCGGACCGCCGGATCGCCGGACCGCCTACGGAAATACCAGTTAAACAGCGACCACCTTACCCGATCCGCCTATGAAACTGCTGCTTATTGAAGACGAACCCAAGACCCTGCAGTCGCTGAAGCAGGGACTGGAAGAGAACGGATACGAAGTGGATATCGCCTACGACGGGAGCATCGGCCTGCAGCTTGCCCGGCGCAATACCTACCAGCTCATCATCAGCGACATCATCATCCCCGGCATCAACGGCCTGGAGCTTTGCCGCGAGCTGCGGACCTTCGACTCCCATACGCCCGTACTGATGCTGACTGCGTTAGGCACCACCGACGACAAGGTAACCGGTTTCGATGCCGGTGCAGACGATTACCTGGTCAAGCCTTTCGAATTCAAAGAGCTCCTGGCCCGGATCCGCGCCCTCACCAAGCGGGCCACCTCCCTTTCCCAGACCGCGCAGGTGCTCCGGTTTGCAGACCTGGAGGTAAACCTGGACGCCAAGACCGTCTTCCGCTCCGGGATAAAGATCGAGCTGACCGCCCGGGAATTCAACCTGCTGGTTTACCTGATCCGGAACCAGGGACGGGTCGTGTCCAAAGCCGAAATTGCCGAGCAAGTCTGGGAAATCGACTTTGATACCGGCACCAATATCATCGAGGTATATGTAAACTACCTGCGTAAAAAGGTAGACCGTGATTTCCCGGTCAGGCTGATCCATACCCAGTTCGGAATGGGCTACGTGCTTAAAACCGAATAGCCATGCAGATACGGACCAGACTTACCATTCAATTTACCCTGCTGGTGAGCGCCATTCTCCTGGTCTCGTTCCTGATCATCTATTACTTCACCTACACCAACACCAAAGAAGATTTTTACGACCGGCTGAAATCAAAGGCCACTTCGATGGCCGTACTGCAGACCAAAGTCAAATCCATCGACAACGAGCTGCTGAAGATCATCGACGAAACCAACCGCGGCTATATCTTCAACAGCAACATCTTTATTTTTGACGAAAAAAACCGCCTGATCTACAGCAACACCAACACCCCCGCCATTCACCTCTCCAACTACTGGCTGGACGAGATACGGCGCAGCAAAGAAATCAGGTATACCGACGGAGACTATTACGTGGTGGGTTTTTACTACAAGGAGTACCGGTTCAACAACGTGGTGGTGCTGCTGGGCGCGCAGGACCTTTCCGGCAAAGTCAACCTGATCAACCTCCGCGACTGGCTCATCGTCCTTTTCATCTCGCTGACGGCGATTGTGGCCGCCGCCGGATGGCTGTTTGCCCAGCGGGCCCTCCTGCCCATTTCCAAGGTAATGAACGAGGTCGAAGGCATCCTTCCCCAGCACCTGGACACCCGCCTGGATGTCCCCAACCAGAAAGACGAGATCGGCCGCCTCGTGGCCACCTTCAACGAGCTGCTCAGCCGGATCGAGAATGCCTTCCGCCTGCAGAAGACCTTCGTCGCGAACGTTTCCCATGAGCTCACGAATCCCCTCACCAAGATCAGCTCCCAGCTCGAGGTAAGCCTGCTGAAAGCGCGCGGTGTGGAAGAATACCAGCGAACCATCGCCTCGGTGCTGGAGGACATCCAGGAGCTCACCCAGCTGTCCAACTCGCTACTGGAGCTGGCCAAGGTCAGCGAGGACCGCAGCGACATGCTGACCGAACGGATCCGAATCGATGAAATACTGTGGGATGCGCGGACCATCCTTTACCAGGTAAAAAAGAACTACCGCATACATGTCGACCTGGGCGAGCTGCCCGACGAAGATTCGTTCCTGGAAATTACGGGCAATGCCAGCCTTCTCCGCACCGCGTTTCTCAACCTGATGGAAAACGCCTGTAAATTTTCGGACGATCTTTCGGCGTATATCTATCTTTCCACCTCCGTGGAAGCCATCCGGGTATCCTTCATCAACTATGGCAAGACCATCCCGGAACAGGAACAGAACCTTATCTTCCAGCCGTTTTACCGGGGCAACAAAACTGCAGACATCAAAGGCTACGGCATCGGGCTCTCCCTCGTCGAGCGCATCGTCAAGCTGCACGGCGGCACGATCTCCGTAAGCGTCAATGCGACCCGGGAAGCCAGGGGAAACCAATTCCAGATTACTTTCCCGAGAAACGTACTTTAAGCAAATTCTAAGGTGATTTTAACCTGGTTTTAAGTAGTTGTATTTTAATTTGTTGCACCAGGGGAGATTTACCGGTCGTGCAGGCTGCGCTCCCCTTCCCATTGTCTTTTCATTTTTGTGGTGTTTATAAACAAACTTGGCAGGTTTTATCCAAACCTGCCAAAGTTTTATTACCAAACACAATTAACAAATTAAGCCTCCTCAGCGACTTCCTCCAGCTCCACCCCCGGGGTGAGCTCCGGATTGGTCACCCGGGATTTGGTTATTTTTTTGTTTTTAAACTTCTTCACCTTCATTTTCAAAGATTCAATGGCGAGGTCGGTAGCTTCTTCGAAAGTCGTTCCTTCTTCCTTCACAAAAATGCTCCCTCCCGGTACATACAGCTTCACCTCCAGCAGCTTTTTCGAAATCTTATTGTTTTCGCTTTTGTCCAACTTTAAAAAAACCTCCCCACTGATGATACGGTCGTAGAACGTATCCAACTTATCCATTTTTTGCTGAATAAAGGATAGTAACCTCTCGTCTGCATCAAAACGAATTGCTTGCATCTGCAGTTTCATAAGCTCACATGTTAAAGATGAAACACTAAATAACTCCCGGCTTTAACCGGTATATAAACATGTAAAAATTATGGCACAATGTCAAGGGAAAGCTGGTTTATTTTTCGTCAGAGCTCCTCCAGCAGCGTGGAAAAATACACGAAATTCCCATGGAAGATTTGCTGCATTTTTTCTATCATAATATCCTCGTAATCAGATATATACGAATCAAAATCTTCCCGGGTCAGGAAGGAAAGCTGGAGGGTGTAGGTCACCCCTCCGTTGTCCAGCTCGGTCAGCAGGCGATGCATGCGGTGCTGACCGGTCAGACCGGTGGCAAGTATAGCGGGAATATAAATCTCCCGGACCCAGCGCAGCCATTCCCCGCTGCGCTCCGTGCTGACGCTATAAGTGGTATTGTATACGTACATAAGATTCCTGTTACCTGTTCAATATCCCGCTTAACTTGTTGATCCATATGGCGATACCGTGACAATTCCAGTGCGAATCACTTCGCAGGTATACCGGGGAGCCGGCCGACCGGAATTCAGGGTAGACATCGATCACGGGTGCTTCCAGCTCGGGATGCCGGCAGACCATTTCCAGCAGGCGGTTATAGGTACCTATTTCGGGATCCATGATCGTTACTTTATTGGGAATCACGGCCAGATATACCTCGTCAAACCCCTCTGCCAGGTATTTCCGCCGGGTCTCGTTCACATACTGCACCGCTGTCCTCAGCTTGTCCCCGCTTACCGGGGCAAAGGCTGAAGATTCATTCTTCTCCAGGGCTTCGTCCTTAAAAAACAACGCGCTGCGGTCCCGCGACAGTACCACATTCTCATTGACCCGGTCAAATACCCGCAGGTTGAACTCCGCCTTGGCCTCCTTGATTTTAAGGATGGGGTCACCCGACAGCAGCACATCCTCCACACGCTGATCAAAATCTTTCATAATCAGCTTCAGGGCCTGTTCCTTCAGCACTTCCCGCAGCGGGCGTGCAGGTGCTTTCTCTCCTGCTGTAACAGACGGACCGGCAGGCAGCTCCCCGCTGCTCTCACCGGCGGGAGCCGCCGCTCCGGGAGCCGCCGCTCCGGGACCCATCGCCGGGGGAGGAGAATGCACAATGAAGTTGTCGTTTATCCGCCCGAAACGGAGTGCGACCGATCGTTCGACCGTCTCCAGCACCAGGATGTTCCGCTTCGTCGTATCCAGGGTGACGTCCCTGAACTCGTTCCAGTGTGCGTATTCGAACCGGTGCACGGCTTCCGGCAGAAGGTAGGTGATCTGCTCAAGAAAGCTGTCCCCGATCACGTAAAGATCGGTATCCACGTTTTTCTGGATGGGTATCTCACATCTCCGGTTATAGTTGTCATATCCCTCCTTGAAGCCCGGGAGGTTGGAAAGACGGTACAGGTCGCCGTACCGGAACGAATCGGGAAATGCCCCGGAAAAGGCCACCCACGAAAAAATCGGCCGGAAAACGTTCATCGCCCATAAAAAAATGAGGACCGTCAAAAAGAAATACCTCAATATCTTCAGCATGGCCTAAAACTGGAAGTAGATGAACTGGTTGGAATTAAAGACCCCGAAAAAATAGCAGCAGCACAGCAAAAACAGGAAACCCATCCCGAAGCGGACTGTATTTACCGTATGGATATAGAAAAGATACCTTTCCTTGAGCGCCAGCGCTGCAATCAGGAAAAACGAGAAGGCCAGCTCGGCCCGGTTCAGCGGCCCCGCAACGGTATCCGACAGGCTCAGCCCGGCTATGCCCTTCAGCACCGTCACTGCATCCGTGAAGGTCACTGCCCTGAAAAATACCCAGGTCAGCATCACCAGGCCGAAAGTCAATGCCGTATTCAACCATTTGCCGGCTCCCCGGTCCGGGATCGACAGCGCCGGGAAATGCCGGTTCCGGGCCAGCCCCAGGACCAGGTAGGCCCCATGCAGGGCGCCCCAGATGACGAACGTCCATTGCGCGCCGTGCCAGAGCCCGCTGATCATAAACACAATCATCTGGTTGGCATAAAGCCGGAGCTCTCCCACCCTGCTCCCGCCGAGCGGGATGTAGAGGTAGTCCCTGAACCAGGTAGAAAGGGAAATGTGCCAGCGGCGCCAGAACTCCGAAACAGAACCGGCAAAATAAGGACTTCTGAAGTTTTCCATCAGGTTGTATCCCATCACCCTGGCCGAACCGATCGCGATATCTGAATAGCCCGAAAAATCGCAGTAAATCTGGAAAGCATAGAAAAACGTAGCCGTCAGGAGCGTCAGGCCGTTTTTTTCACCGGGATCGTCATAGGCAAAATCCACCAGCATGGCGAGCCGTTCGGCAATCACCACTTTCTTGAACATGCCCCAGGCCATCAGCATCAGGCCGCTTTTCACCTTTTCCCAATCGAAGGCATGAAACCTGCGCAGCTGGGGAAGTATATTCTGCGGACGCTCGATCGGACCGGCAACCAGCTGCGGGTAAAACATGACGTAGAGCGCATAGATGCCAAAATGCCGTTCGGGCTTCTGGTGGCCGCGGTACACCTCTATGGTATAGCTCATCGCCTGAAAAGTGTGAAAAGACAACCCGATCGGAAGTATGATATCCAGGTAAGGCACCGGGTTGGCCAGGTCGAAGCTTCCCAGCAGCGAAGAAAGGTTGTAATTTAAAAAATTGTAGTACTTGAAATAAGCGAGCACCCCGATATTGCTGACCAGGCTAAGCACCAGCAGCAGCTTTCGCCGGCGGCCTGCTGCCCGGTCGATCCAGATACCCGCAAAGTAATCGATCACGATGGTCCCGCCCAGGATGAGAATGTATTCCGGGCGGAAGATCATGTAAAAATAACAGCTCGCCAGCAGCAGCAATTTCCATCTTCCTTTCCATCCCAGGCTGAAATAGCCCAGCGTTACAATCAGGAAGAAGAAGATAAAGTGCAGAGAGTTGAAAAGCATAGCTTAATTGTCACGTACGGTCCCGCCTTATACGGGAATCTTCAAACCGATCTGGAGGAGATTTGAGGTGCATTTGGCAACGATTTTACCGCTTTCACCAGTAATGATGCACGCACAGTGCGCGATATTTTTCCCCGCCCGGATTACCTCACAGGTGGCGGTAACGACCTCGCCGGTCCTGGCGGGGTTCAGGAAGTCACAATTGAGATTGACAGAGGTATAGGCAAACTCCCGGCCAAGGCCGAACACCGTCATGCCGCACATTTCATCCAGGATCATGGAAGCCACCCCTCCGTGCAGGGTCCCCATCGGGTTGACCATATCCTCCCGGACTACAAACTCCGCCACCATCCTGCCTTCTTCCGCTTCCCTGAGCACACCGTCCAGCCATTTCCATACAGGCGGCTGGGTAGCTTCCGCGGGCTTGCCAATCCGTGTCTTGAAAAATTGTATGCGCGATCCGTCCGAAACCGGCTTATTCATAAGCTGCTCTTTTTTGGCTTAAATATCCTGATATTATTTTAATTTTAATATCAAAATAGAAATAATCACAGAAATCAAGTATATATTATCCTAATATCCTGCATTTTTCTGGTATCACAATAAGAGAATTAGTAGCTTTGA
>JBEBSO010000224.1:0-6321 GCA_040394275.1 Telluribacter sp. | reverse complement strand
ATTACAGCAGCAAGGTAAAAGCATCCCCTAACAAAGGATGCTTTTTTGCGTTTAATGACTACTTATCCCGGTCGGTATACGTATTTGCCGGCTTTGTCGTTAGATAGCTTTAACCCATGCTAAGCGTCCGCCCGCGAACGGTACTTCCGACGGCTATCGCAGCCCGTACAGGAGTACGGAACCCGGCCCGGTTTTGAAGAATGAACAGAATATTTTACATATGGGCTTTGCTCTGGCTTTTTTCCGGTTGCCGGGACAAAGGCACCCAGCGTGTCGAGCCGGAAGGGGCCGGGAAACCGGTCAGGATAGAGGCTTCTCCCCAACGGTCCGGCGATCCGGAGAAGGGATTTGCCTACCTGGTATCGGGTAACTACGTCAGCAGCGGGGTACCGCTGTCGGTCTATGCCAACCTGGGAATCCGGGGCGCCAATGAGCTGAACCGTTCCGGCGAAGCGGCAGATATTCCCTATTCCTATAACCTGACTACGCATGCCAACGGCGTAAAAGTCGTGACTCCCAACTGCCTCCAGTGCCATGCCCAGGTTTTTGACGGCCGGCTTGTGATAGGTCTGGGCCGGACGGATTTTGACCTGACTACAGTGAAGGCTTTCGGGACGGGTCTTCCTGATCAGAATTCCCTGGATCTGCTGGCCGCTTACATCAGCCAGTCACCCCGGGATCAGGAGGCTTTCCTCCCTTTTTACCGGGCCGTCACAGCCACAAACCGGTACCTGGTGACAAATGTCGTGGGGGCCAATTCGGCCAGCAAGCTGGCCGGGGTGCTCGCCGCGCACCGCGATCCCGTGACGCTGCAGTGGCTGGAGCAGCCTTTGCTGAAACTGGACGAGACGGTCTACCCCGCGGATGTTCCGGCGTGGTGGCTGCTGAAGAAGAAGCATGCGATGTTCCACGCCGGCTGGGGGCGGGGCGATTTTTCGCGGATTATGATGGCGGCAGGTGTCCTGACGATGAAGGATTCCTCGGAGGCCCGCCAGATCGACAGTCATTTCCAGGATGTATATGCTTTTATCCGCTCGCTGGAGCCGCCGCGCTATACCAGGCCCGTAGATCAGGTGCTGGCGGAAAAAGGACGGGTGGTTTTTCGTAAGACCTGCTCGGGCTGCCACGGGATTTACGAGAAGGAAGAAGCTTCTTATCCCAATTACCTGGTGCCCGTTGACGTCGTGAAGACAGATGCCTACATGACGAAGGATGATTACCACCTGCAGGAATTTACCAAATGGTACAACAACAGCTGGTTTGCAAAGGGAGCCCATGCCGCACGGATCGAAAATGCCAACGGGTATGTGGCTCCGCCCCTGGACGGGGTATGGGCTACGGCTCCTTACCTGCACAACGGCTCGGTGCCTACGCTCTACGAGCTGCTCAATTCGGCAAAACGGCCCAGGTACTGGCGGAAGGAGCTGGCCGGCAACCGCATCGATACGGAGGCGTATGATTATGAAAACGTGGGCTGGAAGTATACCGCAGAGAAAGGGAAAACCGATAAATTTACCTATGATACCACCAAGCCCGGTTACGGTAACCAGGGGCATACCTTCGGCGACAAGCTGAGCGGGGAGGAACGGAAGTCGGTGATAGAATATCTCAAAACCCTGTAACTACCGGCGGCTATTGCTGCGCCAGCAGGTAGAGTGCAGCCATCCGGACGGCTACCCCGTTTTCTACCTGGTTGAGAATGATCGAATGATGTGAATCCGCGGCATCGGAGGAAAGCTCAACGCCTCTGTTGATCGGCCCGGGGTGCATCAGGATAATCTCGCGATCCAGCTCATCAAGCATTTTTTTATTGATCCCATAATACAGGGAGTATTCCCTGAGCGACGGAAAATATTTGATCTGCTGTCTTTCCAGCTGGATCCGGAGCACGTTGGCCACATCACACCAGCCCAGGGCTTCTTTTACATGATGACTGACCTTTACGCCCAGGTTGGATATGAATTTGGGAATAAGCGTGGATGGCCCGCAGACCATCACCTCAGCTCCCAGCTTCTGAAGACAGAAAATATTGGAGATGGCTACCCTTGAATGGGTAATGTCGCCGATGATGGCGATTCTCTTGCCTGCCAGATCACCCAGCTTTTCCCGCATGGAAAACGCGTCAAGCAGCCCCTGCGTCGGATGCTCGTGGGTCCCGTCCCCGGCATTGACGATGTTGGCGGGTATCCTGGTGGAAAGATAATGGGGCGCGCCCGGGCTGCTGTGGCGCATGACAATCATATCCACTTTCATCGCCAGGATATTATTGACGGTATCCAGGAGGGTTTCTCCTTTCTTTACCGAGCTCCCTGACGAGGAGAAGTTGATGGTATCGGCGGATAGTCTTTTCTCTGCAAGCTCGAACGACAGCCTGGTGCGGGTAGAATTTTCAAAAAAAATGTTGGCAATGGTAATGTCTCGAAGGGAAGGTACTTTTTTGATCGGCCGGTTGATAACCTCTTTAAACTCGGTAGCTGTATCGAGTATGGTATGAATATCGCTTTCCGTAATATTTTTGATCCCTAAAAGGTGACGAACCGAAAGTTTAGCCATTACGATTGTGAAGATTAACCCGGCAAATATAATTAATAGATAATTGGGAGAAGCAGATTTGAGGCAGAAACAGAATCAAAATTAAATTTGCGGATTATTTGCTTTGGTAAACAATGGTCCTCTATATTTCGGTATGTCGAAAATCATAATTGCAATTGACGGGTATTCCAGCTGCGGGAAGAGCACGACGGCAAGGCAGGTGGCGGCGCGGTTGAGATATGCCTATATCGATACGGGAGCCATGTACCGGGCCGTGACCTTGTACATCCGGGACAGGCATGTTTCGCTTACCAATCCCGGGGAAGTGGCAAAGGCGCTGGACGACATTCATATTACTTTCCGCCATCACCCGGAGACCGGCCTGAACGAGACCTTTCTGAATGAGGTGAACGTGGAGCGCGACATCAGGTCCATGGCGGTGTCGGAGCAGGTCAGCGAGGTGAGCGCGGTGCCGGCTGTCCGTCATGCGATGGTGGCGCAGCAGCAGCGCATGGGAAAGGGAAAGGGCGTGGTAATGGACGGCCGGGACATCGGTACCGTGGTGTTCCCGCAGGCGGAGCTCAAGGTATTCATGACTGCCGATCCGCTGATCAGGGCGCAGAGAAGACAGGCGGAGCTGATGGAAAAAGGAGAGATCCACGACCTGGATACCGTCCTGAAAAATATAGAAAAAAGGGACTATGCAGATACGCACCGCTCGGAAGGACCGCTGGTCCGTGCCAAAGATGCGCTGCTGCTGGACAACTCCTTTATTACGGTCGCCGAGCAGGTAGACCTGGTGGTGGGCTGGGCGGACAGGCTGGTCGCCGGCGCGCTCCGCAGAAAGGAGCAGCACAATGTATGATTACCTGATCGTCGGGCAGGGAATCGCCGGCACTTCCCTGGCGCATCTTCTCCTGGAGGAGCACAGGAAGGTGCTCATCGTCAATGACGAAAGCCAGCCGTCGTCTTCCCGCGTAGCAGCCGGTATCTTTAACCCGCTTACCGGTAAAAAGCTGGTCAAAACCTGGATGGCCGATGAGCTGTTTCCATATGCCGCCACATTTTACCGGGCCGGGGAAAGAAAGCTCGGAGCGCTGTTTTACCATCCGCTGAACAGCTTCCGTCCTTACCGGTCCGTTGCAGAGCAGAATGATTATCTCGCGCTGGCGGCAGACGCGTCGGTCGCCGCCTATGTTGAAACAAACCCGGACCTGGCGGCGTATCACCATATACACCATCCCTTCGGCGGACTGGAGGTACTGGGCTCGGGCTGGGTGGATATCCCGCTTTACCTGGAGGCAAGCAGGCGCTGTTTCCAGCGAACGGACAGTTATGTCAATGCCGCTTTCAGGGAGGAAGACCTGCGCTGGGACGAAGCCGGCATCAGCTGGCAGGGGCTGACGTTTAAAAACGTCATACTGTGCCAGGGCGTACTGGCCCGTGACCAGTCATTTTTCGGCTGGCTTCCCTTTCACCCGGTAAAAGGGCAGGTACTGGATCTCCGGGTGACGGATTACGGGATAAGAAACATCGTCAACCAGGGGATTTTCCTTCTTCCCCGGCAGCAGGATATGGTCAGGGCCGGTGCTACGTACACCTGGCATGACCTGGACTGGGAAGTTACGGAGGATGGCCGTCAGTACCTGGAAGATAAGCTTCGGCCGCTGCTGAAAACCGGGTACCAGGTCACCGGCCAGCAAGCAGGGATACGCCCCTCGGTGAAAGACCGGAGGCCGCTGATAGGCCGGCACCCCGATCGTCCGGGCCTGTGGATCTTTAACGGCTTCGGATCCAAAGGCGTAACCCTGGTTCCGTTTTTTGCCCGTCAGCTTGCGGATCACCTGTCCGGGGAGAAAGAATTAGACCCCGCGGTCAATATAGAAAGGTATTTTTCGTTATTTTACCAGTCGAATTTCCCGAAACACTGACCCGGGAGAGAATCGGGCGTCCGGTAGACAGGTACAGTGATAAATGACATTTGATACGATAAATGAACCCAAGTTTACGATATTTATTGTCTGCCGGAGCGATCGGGATGTTCGTCCTCCTGTTTTCCTGCGATCTGATGGCACAGCGGTACCCGTCGCAGGAAGTGTTCGGGAAGAACCGTGTTCAGTACCGGTTGTTTGACTGGAAAATCTACCGCACTTCCAATTTCGAAATTTACTTTTATCAGAACGGGAACAACCTTGCCAGACTGACTGCGCAGCTGGCCGAGAGTGAGTTTGACCGGATAAGCGATATCCTGGGCTATGTCCCCTATAACAGGGTAAAGGTGTTTTTATACAACTCGCCGGAGGAACTTGCCCAGAGCAACATGGGGCTGGCCACTTTCCGGGAGGCACAGGGGAATGATTTTGACCTGTCCGAATCCAGGCTGGAGATTGCTTTTACAGGAAACCAGGCCAGCTTCAAGAAAAAGCTGGTGGGCGAAATATCCCGCCTGTTCGTGTATGAAATGCTTTACGGAGGCAACCTGAAAGACGCCCTGCAGAGCTCCCTGCTCCTGACGCTGCCGGACTGGTTCATGTCGGGGGTAGCCGCCTATATTTCCGAGGGGTGGTCCCCGGAGCTGAACGATTACATGAAGGACCTGATCCAGAACAACGGCGTAAAGCGCCCCGCGCTCCTTTCGGGCAAGGAGGCGACCATCGTGGGCCAGTCCATCTGGAATTACATCGCCGTACGCTACGGTAAGGACAACATATCCAATATCCTGAACCTGACCAGGATTATACGGACTGAGCAGAACAGCATTACCAGCACGCTGGGAGTGCCGTCTTTTAATAGGTTCCTGCGGGATTGGAGGAGTTTTTATACCGATGTCAGCAAAACGATTACCGACAATTACCGTAATACGGAGCCGGACTGGAAGTACCGGGTAGGCAGCTTCAACGACATCGATCAGCACAATGCAGCCAATGTAAGGATATCGCCCGATGGAAAGCTGGTCGCCTTCAGCGAACTGCACAGGGGAAGCTACCGGGTGTCCGTCTATAACCCGGAAACAGGCAGGAAAAAGGTGATCAGGCAGGGCAGTGTCTGGACGGAGGTTTCCCAGCGACAGAAGCCGGTTCCGCTTATCGGGTGGTCCAGAAATAACCTCCTGGCGATCCTGACTGAAGACAGCGGGAAGCAAAATCTCCACGTATATGAAAAGACCGATACCAAAAGGCCGGCGCTGAAGACCAAAAGGGTCATCCGCGGACTGGACCAGATCGTGGATATGGATTTTTCGGAAGACGGGACCACACTGGTCGTAAGCGCGGACAAAGCCGGTCAGAACGATCTTTTCCTGGTAAGCGTCTCGAGGGCTTCCGTCATCCCGCTGACCGCAGACCTGTTTGACGACCTTTCCCCGAGGTTCGTTTCCGGGGCTTCCAGGAAGGTGGTGTTTGCCTCCAACCGGCCGACCGACACGCTGTCGGTCAAGGGCGACTACAAGACCATCGGGGGAGCTTTCAGTCTTTTTGAACATCCGGGCGCGCCGCGGTCTGCCCGGGTCACCCGGCTCTCCGATGATTTCGGGACTTTTAACGTGCCTGTCTATGCCACCGAAACATCCGTATTGTTTCTTTCGGACGCCAAGGGGGTAAATAACCTCTTCAGGCTGAATCGTGCGGATGGAAGCATTGCACAGACTACCAATTTTTCATCGTCCCTGCGGACGGCATCCGTCCCTGCGCGGGCACAGAATGCGCTGGCCTACCTGCAGCTCGACAAAGGACATTACATGCTGGGCTACCAGAAGCAGTTCAATGTTTCGGCAAGTCTGAGCAGTCCCCG